>JAUVEN010000140.1 GCA_030594815.1 Gammaproteobacteria bacterium | reverse complement strand
ACATTATAAAAGTTTGAACCACAGGGTAAACTGCGGGCACAGGGGAAAATTAATATTTAGAGCCCAGAGCTCCCAGTGTACCTTGTGATTTAATCTTAAATATCTTCGTGTTCTTTGTGTCCTTCGTGGCTAATCTTACGTGTCACAAAATTCATCACGCGCTTTTTTCGCGCGAGAAAAAGTCTCTTCTAAATATTTACTATCGTTACTTTCAATGGCTTTAGATAATAACTGTAAATCATCACTAAACTTTTCAATCATGCCAACTAAAGCATCTCCATTGGCTAAACAAATGTCACGCCACATATCAGGATCACTTGAGGCAATACGCGTAAAGTCACGAAAACCTCCCGCTGCAAAATCAAAAATCTCATTTTTTGCATCCATCTTCGCCAGGGTATCGACTAATGAAAAAGCCAGCATATGGGGAAGATGGCTGGTTGCAGCCAACGCTTCATCATGATGTTCTATTGTCGTTTCAACTACTTCGGCTCCACAGGCTTGCCACATACTTTTCACTTTTGAAATCGCATCAGGAGAACTTGTTTCGAGAGGTGTAATAATAATACGACGATTTTCATACAATTCGGGGAAAGATGCTTCTACCCCACTTTTTTCAGTTCCTGCGATCGGATGCCCTGGAACCAATGTTTCAGGAATAGATTTAAAAGCAGCTTGAGCAGCTTTAATCACACTTCCTTTAGCGCTACCAACATCGGTTATAACCATATCTTTTGTTATGACCGGTGCTATTTTTTCAAACACGGCTTGCATAGCACCTAACGGCACAGCAACAACAACCATGTCACAACCTTTGACTGCAAGCGAAATATTAGTTTCGAAAGAATCAATAACACCAAGTGATTTAGCTTTTTCCAGGTGCGCTACATCACGCCCCGCTCCAACAACCTCTCCTACCACACCTGCCTTTTTTAAAGCACGCGCAAGCGATCCACCTATCAGGCCGACACCAATGATGCAAAGTTTGTTAATGATTTTCTTACCCATAATATATTTTACCCCCTCACCCTCGGCAACTGCTCCTGCGTTGCCCTACCTCCTGCGTCCTGCAGTCGTAGCCCTCTCCCAGAGGGAGAGGAAACTTTATCCCCTCCCCTTTCAGGGGAGGGTTAGGGTGGGGTTATAAATTAACGCTCTTTCAAAACCTTTTCTAAAGCTGTTATAAAACGCTCATTTTCTTTTTCTGTACCAATCGTAATGCGTAAAAACTCCGGCATTTCATAATTAGCAACAGGTCGAACAATGACTCCTTCATAGAGAAGATCATCATACACTTTCATCGCATTTTCGCCGACATTCACGCAAATAAAATTACCGACAGAAGGAATATAGCTTAACCCCATTTTATCGAATGATGTGATTAACTGTCTCATGCCTTCGGCATTAAGTTTTAATCCTTTTTCAAGGTATTCAGTATCCGCAACCGCAACTTCAGCAGCTTTTAATGCCAGACTATTTACATTAAATGGCTGACGGACACGGTTCAAGGCATCTGCAATTTGTGCATCTGAAATAGAATAACCAATTCTCAAACCGGCTAATCCATACGCTTTAGAAAAAGTCCGTGTCACGATTAAGTTAGAAAACTGTTTTCCTAATTCAACGCCATTCGGATAATCTTCTGCATTAACATCGCTATCTGCAAATTCAAAATAGGCTTCATCTAAAACAACAAGCACATCTTCAGGTACCGCTTTCATAAAAGAGGTTAGTTCTTTACTCCCTAACCAAGTCCCTGTCGGATTATTCGGGTTCGCAATAAAGATAACACGTGTTTTGTCAGTAACAGCTTGTTGCATCGCATCAAGATCGTGCCCCCAGTCTTTTGCCGGAACAACCACCGCTTTCGCACCAACCGCCTGAGTAACAATAGGATAAACAACAAAGGCATGCTGAGAAAATATAATTTCATGTTCAGGAGTAACAAATGCACGGGTTAGAATTTCTAAAATATCATTTGAACCGTTACCAATCGTAATTTGTTCAACATCAACTGAATGTTTATTAGCTAAGGTTTCTTTTAAAGCAAAAGCATTACCGTCAGGATAACGAGAAAGTTCAGCCAATTCATTTTTAATTGCTGATATTACTTTTGGACTTGGTCCTAGCGGATTTTCATTTGATGCAAGTTTGATAACATCCGAAACGCCATACTCACGCTTAAGCTCATCAATAGGCTTACCCGCTTGATACGGAGATAAAGCCTGCACACCTTTAGTCGCTAGGGAGAATAGATCACAATCTGACATTGAATAATCTCAAATATTTTATGTAATAAAATTAAAATAAAGTCTTCCCTCCCCTTCAAGGGGAGGGCTAGGGTGGGGTGGGGTAATTTAAATATATCCCCTCCCCCTACCCCCCTCCCGGAGGGAGGGGGAATATAATATTAGATAACAATGTTTATAAAACAGCCTTAGGATACGAACCAAGAACTTTTACAACACTTGCTGCAGCTTCTAATTCAGAAATTGCTTTAGCAACATTTTCATCATCCACATGTCCTTCTATATCAATGAAGAAAACATAATTCCACATTCCCTGGCGTGAAGGACGAGATTCAATACGTGTCATAGAGATATTATTCTGAGCAAAAGGTTCTAATATGGCATGTAAAGAACCTGATTTATTATTTGCTGAAATAAGCATTGATGTCTTATCAACACCACTGACTGGAAGAACACGTTTACCAATAATAAGGAAGCGTGTTGTGTTATCCGGCTCATCTTCAATATTGCTGGCAATTGTTTTTAATTGATAAATTTCCGCAGCAGTTTCACCCGCAATGGCTGCCGCACCCTTCTCTTTAGATGCTAACCGTGCTGCTTCAGCATTACTGCTAACGTCGATTTGTTCTACATTACTTAAGTTTGTATCCAACCACTTTCTACATTGCGCTAATGATTGACGATGTGAATAAACTTTTTTCACATCACTAATATCTTCAATGTTACCCAATAAATTATGATGGATACGTAAATCAACTTCACCACATATATTCAACGACGAACTCATGAACTCATCTAATGTATGATTGATCACACCTTCAGTAGAATTTTCAACTGGCACGACACCGTATGATGATGTTCCTGATTCAACTTCACGAAAAACATCACCAATAGTAGTCATTGGTAACGTTTGAACTGAATGGCCAAAATGTTTTAACGCAGCCGCTTGAGTGAACGTTCCTTCAGGACCAAGAAATGCAATTTTCATAACTCGCTCTAAAGCAAGACATGCTGACATTATTTCACGAAATAAACGTGCCATTTCTTCGTTTGATAACGGCCCTTCATTACGATCCATAACTTTACGTAAAACTTGAGCTTCACGTTCAGCGCGATAAAAAACAGTATTACCTGCTTCTTGTTTTGCAACAGCAACTTCTTCGGCAATTTTTGCGCGCTCAGTAATTAGTTGCTGAATATGCTCATCCAACGAGTCAATTTTATCGCGTAATTGTAAAAGTTTATCTGACATAAATGCTTATATTGCTCTAACGCTTAAAATACCTTCAATATTCTTTAGATCACTAATTAAACCATCATCTGCTGGTTTATCAATATCAATAATCGTATAAGCAACGTTGCCTCTCGACTTGTTTAACATATCGATGATATTCATGCCTTTGTTCGCCAGCGCTGATGAAATCTGACCAATCATATCAGGTACATTACTGTTCACAATTGTTACACGGTGCCCTTCAGTACGTGGTAATTTAACTTCAGGAAAATTAACAGAGTTTTTAATATTACCGTTTTCAAGATAGTCTTTAACTTGTTGCGCGACCATAATAGCGCAGTTATCTTCTGCTTCACCTGTTGAAGCACCAAGATGCGGTAATGTAATTACACGTTCATGATTTTTAAGTAAGTTACTTGGGAAGTCACAAACATAAGAATAAACCTTGCCCGACTTAATCGCAGCTGAAACAGCCTCATCATCAATTATGCCATTACGTGCAAAATTAAGAATGATTACGTTATCTTTCATTAACTTTAAACGTTCTGCATTGATCATATTTGTTGTAGCTTCGATTAATGGTACATGGAAAGTGATAAAATCAACCTTGCCAATCATTTCGTCAATGCTGCTGGCCTTTTCAACTTCCGAAGATAACTGCCATGCACCTTCTATTGTGATACCGGGATCAAAACCAATAACATCCATACCAAGATCAATTGCAGCATTAGCAACGTAACGACCAATAGCACCTAAACCTACAACACCTAATGTACGACCAGGTAATTCAAAGCCGCCGAAGTTCTTCTTGCCAGCTTCTACATCTTTACCAATAACTTCATCGGTACCTTCAAGATTACGCGCAAAATCCCATGCTTGGCCTAAGTTACGACAACCCATTAACATGCCTGCAATAACAAGTTCTTTTACTGCATTAGCATTAGCACCGGGGGCGTTAAAAACAACCACACCTTTATCAGACATTTTATCGACAGGGATATTATTAACACCTGCTCCTGCACGGCCTACTGCTTTTAAGCTTTCTGGTACTTCCATATCATGCATTTTAAAAGAGCGTAATAAAATAGCATCTGGATGTTGAATCTCAGATGCTATTTCATAATTTTCGCGAGGAAGTTTTTCCAGGCCTGCAACCGAAATATTATTTAACGTTAAAATTTTATTCATTATTGACTCTTTATTATAATTTTTAGCCACCAAGGGCACAAAGAACACCAAGAAAAACTTTTATAAAAGTACAGATAGCTAAATTATTAATTCTTCGTGTACTTTGTGTTCTTCGTAGCAAAATTATTAACCATGTTTAGCTGCAAACTCACCCATAAACTTAATTAACGCATCAACACCCGCTTCCGGCATTGCGTTATAAATACTTGCACGCATTCCACCTACTGAACGATGACCTTTTAATGTAACGAGGTTTTGTTTTGCTGCTTCTTCAAGAAAAATTTTATCTAATTCAGCATCTTTTAATGTGAATGGTACATTCATCCAGGAACGATTGTTAACTGCAACAGGGCTGCCATAGAAATCAGAACCATCAATCGCCGCATATAACTTACCGGCTTTG
>JAUVEN010000042.1 GCA_030594815.1 Gammaproteobacteria bacterium | reverse complement strand
GAAACATCTGAAGATGCATCACAAAGCAGTTATAATTTAATCGATACATCAGCAGATGCATCATTACAGGATATTGTTACTCCCGAAACACGTAAAGTGACTAAGGAAGAACCTGTTGTAAAATCGGTAAGTCCGGCAACTCCTCGCCCTGCTGCAAAACCCAATCAACCCAATATTTTGGTTCGCATATGGCAATTATTGTTTGGAACAGGTCAAAAGAAGAAAACAAAACCAGCTAATAAAAATGGACAGCGTCGTCGTAATTCCGGACGCAACCAAAATCGTAATGCTAATCGTCGTCCTGGTAATACTCAACAACGTAAACCTGCTGAGAACAAACAAAAGCAACAACCAAAGAAAGCTGTTGAAGCACGCGATAACCGTGATACCAAAGACACAAAGGATACAAGGGATAACCAGCAAGACAAGAACCAAAACCAACCTCAAAGTCGCCGAGGTAAACGTGGTGGTCGTCGTCGTGGTGGTCGCAATCCAAATGAGAATGCAAACTCACAAACTGGACAACAAGATGCAACTAAAACAGCATCTGCAACACAACCTCAAGCGAAAAGTAATGTAGCAGACAACAAACCTGCAGCAGTACCTTCAGCTAAACCACAAAAGCAGGCATCGAGTTCTACACCATCGACTGAGAGTTCTGAGGCACCTGTTTTTCATGAGACTCCTAAGCCTAAAATAGAAAAGACAGTCGCAACAAAACCATCTATGGTTCAGATAGAAACAAAGGCATCTGCTGCAGAAGCAAAGCCTGTTGCCAAACTTGAAGAGAAAAAAACTGAAGCGGTTAAACCTCAAGGGGTAAGAGAAACACCTAAAGTAGAAAAACCACAGGAAGCTGCTCCAGCAGCCAACAAAGTAGAGATGAAACAAGTCTTTACTAAATCAGATGACTAGAGATAATTTTTGAACTTCAGTCAGTTCTAATAAAAAAACCGCCAAAGTAACCTTGGCGGTTTTTTTATGCTTATCTATATCGTTACTTCAAAACAGGCAATAAAAAACCCTG
Source organism: Gammaproteobacteria bacterium (assembly GCA_030594815.1). Lineage (GTDB taxonomy): Bacteria > Pseudomonadota > Gammaproteobacteria > UBA6429 > Thiohalophilaceae > JAGLTQ01. The sequence continues at coordinate 24,590 of JAUVEN010000042.1, read as the reverse complement.
TCACATCAAGTAACAGGGTTATAAAGATGTTCTGTTTTAAGATGCTTTATCTAATCGATGCATCATACATACCAGATCAGCTTCAGACTTACTTAATCCGCAAACATTTACTATATCTTCTACACTTGCACCTGTTTGCGCCATCTGAATAGCCTGCTCATAGGGCTGGTTAGCTGAACTATAATACTCAACAGGTGCTGTAGTCATGGCTGGTTGTGTTTTAGGTTGGTCTTGTGATGTAACGATAACAGGACGCTTACGTTGATTACGTTCTATTTCCAGGACACGGCCGCCTACACCAACTGCGGCATTGGCTAATGCACGCAAATCGCGTTGTAATGACTGCATTGAAAGTGACTGTTGTTGTTGCAGCTTTCTTTGACGTCGGAATGAAGATAAGCTCATTACAAGTACAACGACCACCGATGACATTAACCATTCATTGGTCGTTAAAATATTGAAATATTGAGTGAGTTGTTCCATTGTCTTTCTCGCTATATTTAGTATTTACTTTTTATAGTTGACGCTCTTTTAAGCATACTCATCTATATTTTTTCCAGGTCCATCTTCTTTAACTTCATTCTTATCTTTTTGTTTATTACGCTGTTGATGCTTGGATGAGTTGTCTTTGAGGCCAGACTTATCAACTGGCCGACTTGGTGGTGCAGGCCACAGATTAGTTATTTTATCGGATGTACCTATATCAACCATTTCATCCTATAACGGCTTAGCTATTGCTTCAGTTACAAAGAAGCAACCTCCTGCCATTCCTCATCAGATAATAATTTATTTACATCTACCAATATTAATAATTCGTCATCTCTGCTTGATACACCCTGAATGTATTTTGAGCTTTCATCATTACCAACGTTCGGCGCTGTCTCAATTTCTGAAACTTTTAAATCCACAACTTCAGCGACACTATCAACAAGTATGCCGACAACATTATTATTGGCTTCAACAATAACTATTCTGGTTTCATCATCATTTTCGACATCCTGCAAACCAAAACGTCTGCGTGTATCAATAACAGTAACAACATTTCCACGTAAATTAATAATTCCCAACACATAATGTGGTGCACCAGGCACAGGAGCAATTTCAGTCATGCGTAATACTTCTTGTACCTGCATTACTTTGATGCCGTATTTTTCACTCTCTAGACGAAATGTTACCCATTGGATAATTGAATCGTCATTATCATCTACCACATCATTCATTTATTACTCTCCTGGTTCTTTAGGGAAAAAATGTAAAAAGCCAACTTTCTGGCGCACATTTAATCCTACATACAACACTGCATTTACTATGCCAAATGTTTCAGGTATCTGGAATACCGCCAAATATTGATAAATGCTTATAACTCTATGATGATTGGCCTTTTTCCAGCATTGCTGAGAAACCTTCACTGTTTAATAATGCACACATATGCTCAATGACAGTCCCTGCTAGCCAACCTCGACTGGTTTTTGACGTTCTCCAGCGAACTTCGTCTGGTTTCAGAGTGATAACTTCACCAATTTTGTCACAGGCAAGCCCCCACCTGTAATCATCAATTAAGACGATATGGTTAACTCTTTCACGAGGATCATCATCTATCAATTGTTCGAGTTTATTCGTGGGTAAAATCATTCTTGCTGTATCGATAACAGCAATTTTGTAATCCAGATGCTGCAATATTCCCATATAGAAGTCAGCATGCCCGGGCATTTCAGTAACACCATCATGCCATTCGATCACACTGCTTAATTCAATAAGGGGAACTGCTAACTTTATACCTGCAACTTCAAATAATAATACCTGGAAGGGTTCATTTGCCCATTCAGGAATAATTGATTCTGTAGTTTCTTCTTTTTCAACCGCTTCATTCACAACCGCCGTTTCGACTGGTATTTCAACTTTAGTTTCTACAACAACTTCTACTGGTATATCTACAATCGGTTTTGCTTCAACCTTAATTTCAGCAACGACTTCGACAGCAGGAACTTCAACAACGGGTTTAATTTCAGCTGTTACAACCTCCGTTTCGACCTCAGGCTCACGTAAAAGTGAATCTAGAAACAAAGAGACTGCGAGCTTTTCATCGACTAAAGTATTTGAGTTATTCGAAGCCATATTATGAACTCACCAACTTTAAGTGACGCTCTTGTACAGGGTTAAGTAAGTAAACAAGTAATGCCTGGTAAGCTTTAGAACCACGCGTTGATTTATTCATCAATGATATAGGTAATCCCTGACGGCTGGCTTCACGAAATTGTGTATCAACAGGAATAACAGATGGCCACACTTTTTCACCATATTGTTCTCTTAATGCACGTAAACTATCTGTTGATGCTCGCGTACGACGATCAAACATTGTTGGAACAATGACGGACTGCAATTCACTTTTTCTTGATTTAGTGATCATATCTAACGTATTCATCATTCTTTCCAGTCCTTTTAGAGCAAGAAACTCGGTTTGTACTGGTAACAATAATTTATCACAGGCAGCTAACGCATTAACCATTAAAATCCCTAACATGGGCAAACAATCAATCAGGATATAGTCAAAATGATCTTCCAGAGCAACGAGTGACTTTTTTAGTACTAAGCCTTTTCCTTCTTTTGTACCCAATTGTCGATCAAGTGTTGCTAGAGCTGTTGATGCTGGAAGAAGCTCTAGATGTTCAACCTTTGTATCAATAAGGATCGGAGATACATTTTGATATGAAAAGTCATCTAGTTGAAATAAAGAATAAATGCTTTTCGACATATCATCAGGATCATAACCAAAATATGAAGTCATTGATCCTTGTGGATCCATATCAACAAGCAATACCCGTGAACCCTGCGTGACCAAATGGCCTGCAAGTGACACTGCAGTGGTTGTCTTACCTACCCCACCTTTTTGATTGGCTATTGCCCAGATTTTCACAATCCACCTTCATTCACATTTACGCTATTTGTTGACGATTCACCTTCCCTTTCAGCTTGGCCTATATCGCGATCAATTTCTACTATACGCCGTGCATTTTTATCTGCAAGAATCACTATTTTTACACGACGATTGCGCAGTCTACCTTCAGATGTCGCATTACTAGCGACCGGACGAAATTCTGCATAGCCAATGGATGACAAACGTTTCGGATTAACACCATAACGTGTAAATAGATGCACTACACTGGCAGCGCGAGAAGCAGAGAGCTCCCAGTTTGATGGAAATAGTTCATTTTTAATGGGGATATTATCCGTGTGACCTTCAACATCAATCGAATTGGGTAATGTTTTCAACACTTCGGCAAGCGCCTTTAATGCAGGAAAAGCTTCATCTTCCAGTTCAGAATCAGCACTGGAAAATAAGATCTTGCTGTTCATTTCTATCTCTACCCAAAGATCATGTTTGGTAACTTTAATCAAACCTTGATCAATTAATGGTTGAACGGATTTACTTACCGTTTTTGCAATTTGTTGCATTTCACGCTTATAAGTACGTTGTGATTTAGGTAAGACTTTAATAGGTTTTATAATTGTTTTTGTTGATTCAGCGCTGCTGACAACTTTATTTTCTTTACCTATTTGAATTGGATCAGGAGATTTAGGTGCGACTTTAAATGCTTCATTCATTGTGTCGGCTAACACACGATATTTTCCTTCATTAACTGAAGACATAGCATACATAACGACGAAAAAAGCGAATAAGAGTGTTACAAAATCAGCATAAGACACCATCCAGCGATCGGTGTTATCTGATTCATGGGGAATGGGTTTTCTTCTGGCCATAATGCATACCTGACATTAATCAGCGTAAGAAACCTAAAAGTTTTGTTTCAATATTACGAGGATTTTCACCTTCAGCAATCGAAACTAAACCTTCAACTATCATTTCATCAAAATGCGCGTCATTGATGATAATGCTTTTTAATTTATTTGCCACAGGTAATAAAACAAGGTTAGCTAAAGCAACACCATAGATAGTAGCAACAAAGGCAACCGCAATACCCCCACCTAGTTTACTTGGGTCAGATAAGTTACCCATTACCTGTATTAAACCAAGCACAGCACCAATAATACCTATAGTTGGACTATAGCCCCCCATGCTTTCATAAACACGCGCGGCCTGCATATTAAAACTTTCACGAGTATGAATATCTACTTCCATAATTGTTCTTATCGCTTCAGGTTCACTTCCATCAATTAAAAGCTGCAAACCTTTTTTAGCAAAAGGATCTGTTTCTGAGTCTTCAAGATTTTCCAAGCCTAACAGTCCTTCACGTCGTGCAATATTACTCCAGCTAATAATTTTTTGAATAACCGCTTCACTATCAAATTGCGGAGTACTTATTGTCCACCACAACATTTTAATAGCACGTACAAAAACTGATATAGGTGACTGCAACATAACGGCACCTAATGTTCCACCGATAACAATCAATGCTGCAGGACCATTAATTAATGTTGATATTTTACCGCCTTCTAATTGTTGACCAACTAAAATAGCAGAAATACCAACTACCAGTCCTAAAATTGTTAAAAAGTCTATTCTCATATGCGTTTTACTATTGCTTGTGCAACATCATGAATATCTAAAATATTGTCGGCTAAACCTGCATCTACAATTGCTGCAGGCATTCCATAGACAACACAACTCTCTTCATCTTGCGCCCAAATTTCTGAACCTTGAGCCTTAAGAACTCGTGCACCTTCACGCCCATCTGCGCCCATTCCTGTTAAAACAATTGCTAATGTTTTCGCAGGAAAGACATTGTTAACAGAGCGAAATGTAATATCGACTGAAGGTTTGTACGTTAAACTGGGTTCACTATCGATTATTCGTACGACAGCATTTCCAGCTCTTCCTTCTACTAACATTTGTTTACCGCCAGGCGCTAATAATGCAAGCCCGGGCTTTAATTGATCTCCATCTGCAGCTTCTTTAACTGATATTTTACAGAGCTGATCTAATCGTTTGGCAAATGCCGGGGTAAATGTTGCCGGCATATGCTGAATCATGACAATAGGTTTAGAAAAATCAGCGGGTAAATTAACAAGCACATTTTGTAGCGCAAGCGGCCCCCCTGTTGAGGTGCCAATGGCAACTAAATCAATACCACCTGATTTCTTAATCTTTACATCTGTTCTTTTTGCTACTGTTACAGGAGAAGTTTTTGCTACTATTGTAGAAGTAGCTACAGGTGCGATCTTCCGTAACGCATGTTTCTTTTGCGCAATTGCAAGTACACGTTTGCAAAGTAATTTTTTAGCTTCTTCCCTGTCCTGAGATATATCTTCAAAACGTTTTGGTAAAAAATCTAATGCACCCGCTTCAAGAGCATCTAAAGTCGCTTTTGCTCCTTCTGTAGTAAGAGAAGAAAACATCACAATAGGAGTAGGGATTGTCTCCATAATTTTTTGCGTTGCTTTAATGCCATTCATGACCGGCATTTCAATGTCCATAGTAATAACATCAGGTTTAAGCTCTAATGCTTTATCAATTGCTTCCTGACCATTGGCAGCATCACCTACGACAGTCAACATTGGATCTTCTTCAAGAATCTCTTTAACCCGGCGTCGAAAAAAACCAGAATCATCTACAACCAAAACTCGGGTTGCCATTCACCTTCCCTCTTTAATTTTAATTATTTTACGCATACATTTTCATAAGGCCAGGTATATCAAGTATCAGTGCAATACCTCCATCACCGGTTATGGTTGCACCAGCCAAACCGGAAATACCATGCAACATAGCGCCTAATGGTTTAATCACAACTTCCTCTTGCCCGATTAGTTCATCAACAATAAATCCAACCTTTTGCGTACCAATATGAACAACAACAACATGACCTTCTTTTGGTAAGGGTGCATTACTCTCACCATTAACCAACCAGTTATTTAAGTAATAAAGTGGTAATGTTTTCCCGCGAACAAGAACAACTCGCTTTCCATCCATAACATTAGTTTTAGTTAAATCAAGATGAAAAATTTCATTGACGTTAACTAATGGTAATGAGAAAAGTTGATCTTTAAGACGAACCATTAATGTAGACATAATTGCCAGCGTTAATGGCACTTTGATATTGATAACTGTGCCTTCACCCAACTTGGAATCAATTTCAATAGAACCATTTAAGGAAGTGATACCCGTTTTAACAACATCCATCCCTACACCACGGCCAGATATATCTGATATTTTTTCTTTAGTAGAGAAGCCAGGAGCAAAAATAAGGTTATAACATTCTACATCTGTCAATCTCGATGCCGATTCCTTATCGTGGATTCCTTTGTTAATAGCAATATTTCGTAGCACATCTGCATCCATACCGCCGCCATCATCTGTGATTGACAGTAAGATATGATCACCTTCTTGTGATGCAGCCAGTGTTACTGTGCCCTGACGAGACTTACCTGCTTGTTCCCGGTCATCAGGCATCTCTATTCCATGATCAACTGAATTACGAACTAAATGCACTAGAGGATCGGCTAACGCTTCAACCAGATTTTTATCCAGGTCAGTATCTTCTCCGATCATGTCTAAACGAATATCTTTTTTCAGACTCCGAGCTAAGTCTCTAACAACACGAGGGAATCGCCCGAATACTTTTTTAATCGGCTGCATCCGTGTTTTCATAACAGAAAGTTGTAAATCGGCAGTTACTAAATCCAGGTTTGCTATTGCCTTAGTCATTTCTTCACCTGATGCATCACCACCTTCAGAACCTAAACGAGTGATACGATTACGTACAAGTACTAATTCACCTACCATATTCATAATTTCATCAAGACGACTCGTGTCAACACGAACTGATGTTTCTGCTGGAGCTTTAGAATCTTTCGCAGGCTTAGCTTTAGTTGCTTTTTCATCCTTGACCGGCGCAGTCTCTTTAGCTGCTGCAATAGGTGTTTCTTTTTTAACAGGAGGTTTTGCTATAGGTTTTGCTTCACTTGATGTGCTCGTATCAGAATTAGAATTGGCGGCAAACGATCCTTTACCATGAATATCATCTAATAAAGCTTCAAATTCATCTTCAGTAATTTCTTCGTTCTTTTTATTTTCTTCGTAACTACCTGTTGCTTTTTTATTCTCCTCCCCGGTAGATGCAGCGCTATCACCTGAAAAGGATCCTTTACCATGAATGTCATCTAATAAGGCTTCGAATTCATCCTCGGTAATTTCATCGTTCTTTTTACTTTCTTCATAACTTCCTGCAGCAGGAATCTTGCCAACATCTTCTATAAATTGACCTTTTCCGTGCAGATCATCAAGTAAGGCTTCAAACTCCTCATCTGTAATTTCATCAGAATTTGATTTTGTCTTCGCCTTTTTACTCGCCGCCTCATCAAGCATGGCTTCAAATTCATCATCAGAGATATCTTCTGATTCACTTGAGCTTTTTTCTTCTACAACTGCTTCAGTTTTACTTTCACCAGCAGCACCACCTGAAATAATTCCTTCTAAACCCGTTAATAATGATTGCTCTGCACCTTGAGGTTCCTCACCACTGCGCAAGGCATCAAACTGGTCATTTAAAACGTCTAATACGGGTAAAACCGTATCCATGAGATGATTATCAATCTTCAACTCATCGTTACGTAACATGTTAAAGATATCTTCTGTACGATGACAGATAGCCACCATGACATCGATCGCAAGGAAGCCCGCACCACCTTTTATTGTATGAAAACCACGAAAGACGGCATTTAATAATTCGGAATCATCAGGGCTATTCTCAAGTTCCACAAGCTGTTCATTCAGCTGCTCAAGAATCTCTCCTGCTTCAATCAAAAAATCCTCAAGTAATTCATCATCCATAGCAACAAATTTCCAACATTAAAATTAAAAGCCTAAACTCGAAAGTAAATCATCAACTTCATCCTGACCTGAAACAGTGTCTTTATGTTCAAGACCTGGAACTACAGGACCATCAAGTTCAGAGGAATCTGAACTTGAACCCTCAGCTTTATCAGCTTGAGGTGCCCCTGTAATCTGGATCAATCCAATTAACTTATCTTCTACTTCACCTACAAGATTAATAACTTTCTTAATTATCTGTCCCGTTAAATCCTGGTACTCCTGGGCAAGTAAAACGGCTGTTAAATGCTCTTTTACAGTACCTAAATCATCTGTTTTCTTAAAAAATTGACTTATATCTTTACTTAAATTGCGAAACTCATCTTCGGACAGTTCGCGATGTATAAACTTATTCCAGGATACATGCAATTCTGATGCCTGCTCATTGAGATTACGACAGATAGGAATTGATTCTTCGACTGCTTCTAATGTTGCATTCGCTGCTTCATCAGTTTTTGAAATAACATAATTCAAGCGCTCTCTTGCATCTGGAATACTTTGTTCTGCCATGATATTGATGGAGTCATCCATACCAAAATTTGAAATAGCATCATGCAATTCACGAGTTAACTTCCCCATGTCCTGGTACAACTCGGTTTCACGAATTGAGGTTAGTTCGTCAATAATTTCAATTGCATCTTCTTCATGACCTTTTTCCATGCAAGCCAAAAGATCTTTAACCCGGGCAATATTATCGTCTGTAATAAGTTCATTATCTTCCAACATGATTCTACAACCCCTAATTGCTAACCTATACGAGCAAAAATCTTTTCTAATTTTTCTTTTAAGATTAAAGCAGTAAAGGGTTTTACAATATAACCATTCACTCCAGCCTGAGCGGCTTCAATAATTTGCTCTTTTTTCTGCTCTGCTGTCACCATAAGTACAGGAATATTTTTCAGACTTTCATCTGCATCAGCCCGAACGGCTTTAAGCAAGTCGATTCCCTGCATACCCGGCATGTTCCAGTCCGTAACTAACAAATCATATTTTCCAGTCTTTAACATCGGTAAAGCTGTTAAGCCATCATCAGCTTCATCTGTGTTGTTAAAACCCAGATCACGCAGTAAGTTTTTAATAATACGACGCATTGTAGAAAAATCATCCACAACAAGAATTTTCATTTCCGTGTCCACAAGTTATCCTCCGCAGTACACATTTAAATTGATTTACTTGGCCACAATAAAATTGCTATTACAACAATAAGCATCACTATCGTTATACAAGTTATCGGCCAGTTTTATGATTTTCTTAAGGAAAAGCACAAAACAATAGTTAAAAAGATTAAATATCTTTTTAAAAATCTACTGTAATGATGCTATTTAGAGAGAATTGAACAATTATTCAGCAGTAATGTGAATAAAAGTATGGGAAAGAAAATTTAATCTTCTCGGTCAGCCATCCGGGATTGTAAACGAATGATTGCCTGACTATGAATTTGACTGACGCGAGATTCACTCACGCCCATAACAGCACCTATTTCACGTAAATTAAGTTCTTCATCGTAATAAAGAGCCATCACTAAACGTTCACGTTCTGGCAATCCTGCAATGGCATTAGACAATAAACGTTGCATATCATCTTTATGCATGCCATCAAGAATACCCGGTGCATTATCTGACATGCTATCAAGCATTGTTTCACCAGTAATTGCACTGGTGTCATCAACGCTTAGAACTTTATGATAACTATTGTCCTGAAGTATTTTGTAATACTCGCCTAAACTCATATCAAGCGTTTCTGCAATTTCTATATCACGTGCATCACGACCGTGTTGGTTTTCAATTTCACGAACTGCTTCAGCAACTTCTCTTGCTTTTCGATGTACTGAGCGAGGTGCCCAATCATTTTTACGAATTTCATCTAACATTGAACCGCGAATTCGGATACCAGCATATGTTTCAAAGCTTGCACCTTGCGTCTCATCATATTTCCCGGAAGCTTCCAATAAACCAATCATGCCAGCTTGAATCATGTCTTCAAGTTGAACGCAAGCAGGTAATCGGTTAATTAAATGACAGGCTATTCGTTTTACTAAGGGAGCATGACGCTCGACCATGTCATTTGTGTAGTTGGGTTGTTGTTGTGCGTAAGCTGCAATGCCGTTCATGGCAGAACCTCCAATGTTGTTCCTGATACCAACCTTTCCACAAAAAACTCAAGGTGTCCACCAGATGCACTGGGTACAGGCCAATTGTTTACCTTTTTTGACAATGTTTGAAATGCTTGCGCTGCACGACTGCGTGGAAAGGCTTCAACGACGGCTTTTTGACGCTTTACCGCTTTCTGCAAGTGCTCATCGTAAGGAACATGTCCTAAATAATCCAGGGCAACATCAAGAAATCGATCGGAGACTTTCGATAATTTGTCATACACTTCCCGACCTTGCTGTGGACCAGAAACCATATTTGCCAAAATGTGAAATTTGAAGATGCCTTGATCTTTGTTTAGCAGTTTAATCAATGCATATGCATCGGTGATGGACGCAGGTTCATCACAAACAACGACTATCACTTCTTGCGCTGCACGGGAAAAGCTAACAACGCTGTCTGAAATACCTGCTGCTGTATCAACTAATAAAATATCAATATTATGACTTAATTCACTAAATGCATTTACCAGTCCAGCATGTTGAGCGGAAGACATTTCTGCCATATCTTTAACACCCGATGAAGCAGGAATTATTTTGATTCCATTAGGACCTTCAAGCAAAATTTCTTCCAGATCACATTCACCGTTCATGACATTTGAAAGGTTTTGAGTTGAATGAAGGCCAAGCATGACATCTATATTTGCCAACCCTAAATCAGCATCTAAAATAGTGACATCTTTACCTGTTGCGGCAAGAGCAAGTGCAAGGTTTACAGAGACATTGGTTTTACCCACGCCTCCTTTACCACTAGCAATAGTTATAACTCTAACTGGCTTTGGTTTTGCCATACGTCTTAATCCTGAGGCTTGATCGAGTTGATGTGGAAAGTTTATGATATCAACCATTTGCGTTCGCAACCATACCACCAATAGTTAATGAAGTCGCCTCGTCATACACGTTGCTCGATACCATATGCTGCATGACAGAAACACTGCGACTTACAATACTGTGTGCTCTTGCTAAATGTATATCTTCAGGCACTTGCTGACCATCACAGAAATATGAAATGGGTAAATCATTTTCTATTGCGACAGTTAGAGCTCCACCCATACTTGTTGTTTCATCTACCTTGGTCAAAATACACCCCGCCAAATTCATTTCTTTAAATTTATTGCCTGTTTCAGTTAAAACACCACGCTGACAATTTGTTGCTAAGGTTAAATAGGTTTTAATTACGGGTAAACCCTCAGCTTGTAGCATGGCAAACTGTTTATTTAACATCATGTCGCGTTGGCTCATGCCGGCAGTATCAATAAGTATTAACTCTTTATCGTGCAAGCTATCTAACGCTTCTCGCAAACTATCAGCATCACCGGCAATACGCATAGGAATGCCCATGATGCGAGCATAACTGCGCAATTGTTCTTGTGCTGCAACACGGTAATTATCAGTTGTAATCAGGGCAACGCGGTGCGGACCGTGTTTTAAAGTATAACGTGCTGCAAGTTTTGCGATGGTAGTTGTTTTACCAACACCCGTCGCACCAACTAAAGCAACGATACCGCCGTTATCAATAATTTCATTTTCACCAACCGGGATACGGTGTGCCAATTCACCTAATGCTAAACGCCAGTTGTGTTCAAAATCTTTTTCTTCATTAACATTTGCTGCTATATCTTTTGAAAGTTTTGGACTCAAACCCAGTGACATTAACCGCTGTAGCAAACGTGAACGTAATGGATGATATTGAACTTCATTACCCCAGCTTAAACCAGACAACTGATTAACTAACAAACCTCTTAGTGATTTAAGTTCAGATTGCATTTCCATAAATGCAGGTTCTTCTGTCCAGAGATGTTCATTGCTTTTTTTATTTGTTGATACAGAGGAAGAAACATTAGACTGAAACTGCTTTGCAATTTCTTTTACATCAACCTTAGGTGCAGGAGGTATATTTCTAGCATACCGAACATCATCGAGAGCTGCCTGGCGATTCCGTTGTTCTATATGAGAGCGTGATAATTTTTCATCATCTTTAATAAATGGGTTTTCTTTATTCGTAGCAGGAGCTTTCTTTGGTTCATTAATCAATGATTCGTCATAATCAATGGCCGCAACAATTTCTATGCCTTCGTCAATGCGATTGTTTGATAAAATAACTGCATCAGGACCAAGAGTTTCACTTACCTTACGTAACGCGTTACGCATATCATCAGCTACAAAACGTTTTATTTTCATCTTACCCGGCCTCTGTTGTTCTGACTAAGCCTATGTCATTCGTTCTGATCCCTACGGAGCTTATGTGCTTTACTGACCAACAGTGGCTACAATGCGAATCTGTTTGTCACTAGGAATCTCGTTGTATGACAGTACGTGTAAATTTGGAATTGTGTGGCGCACAAATCGCGCTAACATGGTTCTGATTAAGCCTGATACCAGAAGCACTGCGGATTGTCCCATTGCTTCTTGTTTCTGAACGCTTTCCTGTAATGCACTGAATAAACGTTCTGCTAAACCAGGCTCAACTCCACCTACTCCGTCTGCCTGTACAGCTTGATGCAACAACTGTTCCAGATTTGGATCTAGCGTGATAACAGAGAGTTCAGCCGCCATACCATTGATTTGTTGGACGATCATGCGTCCTAATGAGGTACGTACAGCAGAGGTTAATTCGTCAGGATCCTGACTTCTGGTCGCATGTTCTGCCAATGTTTCGGCGATCGTACGAATATCCCGAACGGGAATACCTTCAGCTAATAAGCTTTGTAATACTTTAACAATAATGCCCAAGTTCAAAGTGTCAGGCACGAGATTTTCTACCAGTTTCGGCGCAGTCTCAGCCAGTTTATCGAGTAAGTGTTGTACCTCTTCATGACCAAGCAATTCGTTGGCATGTGTTTGTAATAACTGACTCAAATGAGTTGCAATAACAGTATTAGAATCAACAACGGTATAACCCAATGTCTGAGCATGATCACGTTGTGCTCCTTCAATCCATAAAGCATCTAAACCAAAAGCAGGATCTTTTGTTTGAGCACCATCCAGACTGCCATAGACTTGCCCAGGATTGATCGCCATGTCTTTATCAGGCTGAATATCGGCTTCACCAACACTTACCCCCATCAAGGTAATACGGTAACCGTTAGGAGGTAACTCCAGGTTATCTCTAATATGAACAGCAGGAATAAGAAAACCAAGTTCCTGAGATAACTTTTTGCGCACCCCTTTTATACGCGCCATTAACTGACCACCCTGATCTTTATCAACCATTGGAATAAGGCGATAGCCTACTTCCAAGCCAATGGTATCAACCGGGGTCACATCATCCCAACTCAACTCACGACTCTCTGGTACCTGCTCAACTTTTTCTAGCGGAATTTGTTTTGTTGCAGGCGCAGCTTGTTTTTGTTGTATGTAATATGCACCTGCAGCACTTAAAGTTGCTAACAACAAAAAAGCAAAATGAGGCATACCAGGAATAACACCCATAACCGTAAGGATACCTGCTGTTACAGCTAATGATTTTGGATTACGGAATAGCTGGCTTAATACCTGCCCACCCATATCCTGGGTACTGGAAACACGTGTAACGATAATGCCTGCGGCAGTTGAAAGTAATAAAGCCGGTATTTGAGCGACAAGACCATCACCAATGGTTAATAAAACATAATTTTTTGCTGCAACTGCAAAGGTTAAGTCATGTTGCAAAATACCAATAACCAAACCACCTAAAATATTAATAAGCAGAATTAATATTCCTGCAACCGCATCACCACGAACAAACTTACTGGCACCATCCATGGAACCATAAAATTCTGCTTCTGCACTTATTTCTTCACGACGTTTACGTGCTTCATCAGCATCAAGTAAACCCGCATTTAAATCCGCATCAATAGCCATTTGTTTACCGGGCATAGCATCCAAAGTAAAACGTGCACTTACTTCGGATATACGTGTTGCACCTTTTGTAATAACAACAAAATTGATAATAACCAGTATGGCAAAAACGATTATACCTACCGCATAGTTACCACCGACAACAAACTCCCCAAATGCTTTAATAACCTGACCAGCTGCATCTCCGCCGGTATGACCTTCAAGCAAGACAACTCGAGTAGAAGCAACGTTTAACGCAAGCCTTAATAAGGTAGTTACAAGCAGAATGGTTGGGAATAAGGAAAAATCTAATGGTCGTAAACTATAAACCGTTACCAGCAAAACAACCAAGGCAAGTGAAATATTAAAAGTAAAGAAGATATCCAGCATGATGGGGGCAAGAGGCACCACGATCATCGCCATCATCATCATCAATAAGACAGGTGCACCTAAACCATGACGATGGAAGGATTTAATGTTATCTAAAAAGGCTGTTTGTTCTGCCACTGTCGTACCCTTTATATTATCTTTATTAACTTGAGTAGTTACTTGTCATACTTCATATCTTCCGGGATAGGAAGATCATTAAGCTTGTGTTCTTTCTTACGTTTATTCCAACGTGGATCAGTACGTAATTTAAAGATGTATGCCAATACCTGTGCCACCGCTAAATATAATGCCGCTGGAATTTCTTCATTGATTTCAGTTGTATGGTATAGCGAACGCGCTAATGGTGGTGCTTGTAAAATTGGCACTTCATGTTCTCGTGCAATCATTCTGATTTGCATTGCAATAATATCAGCACCTTTTGCAACCACTAAAGGAGCAGCCATATTGCTTTGGTCATATTTAATCGCAACAGAGTAATGTTCCGGATTGGTAATAATGACATCTGCCTCAGGTACTTCAGCCATCATGCGGCGTTGTGCCATTTCACGTTGCACTTGTTTTACACGTCCACGGACCTCTGGATTACCTTCAGTATCCTTATTCTCATCCCTGATTTCCTGGAATGTCATTTTTAACTGTTGGGTATAATCATAAATTTGAAATGGCACATCAACCAAAGCAATGAAGACAAGTACCGAAGCGATCGCAAGAAATGACCATGTTAATAATTTTGCCATATGCGGTAATGCCTGAACTAAAGGTTCACTACCTAACCCTAAATAGACATCCATCTTTGTATATAAAAAAAGAATAGCAGTCGTACCAATAATAAGAAACTTCACCAATGCTTTAACAAGTTCAACCAGACCTTTCTTTGAGAAAACTCGACCCATGCCGGTAATCGGATTTAACTTATCCCACTTAAATGAAAGCGCCTGTGTACTAAAAGTGACACCTCCCATCATTAAAGGCCCCGCAACAGAGGCTAAAATCATTAATGCAAAAAATGGAGAGAGAGTTAGTAAAGCATCTATAATTGCCCCTTCTAACAACACAGGCATTGAGGTTGTATCAAATATATTTTCACGACTAATATTCAGGAAACGACGAAACATATCCAGAAAATCATCAACAATCCCCGGGCCAATAAGCATAATAGTGGCGCCTGCAATTAACATCATCAGCATGGTATTTAATTCACGTGATGTAGGTACCTGTCCTTTTTCCCGAGCTTGTTGTATTCGTCGGGGTGTAGGTTGTTCGGTGCGTTCCTGCCCGGTATCTTCTGCCATTACTTGATACCCAGAATAGATTGAATAAGATGATAAACTTCACTAAACAAGGAAATTGATTTTGGTGCAACATTTGGCAACGTAATCATTACGAGGGTAAAACCTAACATCATAGTAATAGGGAAACCAATCGCAAAAATATTTAGTTGTGGTGCAGAACGCGTCATGATACCAAAAGAAATATTAACAACCAGTAAAGAAGCAATTGCTGGTAAAGCAATTGCCATTCCACCGGCAAAAATATTAGCCCCCCAGCGAACGACTTGCATAAAATCATCTGCAACTAAACCAGCAGCGGATATTGGCATGGTATTAAAACTTTCCGCTAACACTTCAATTAAAACAAGATGACCATTGATAGAAAGATAAATCAGCATCACCATTACAATATAAAATTGACTCAGTACCGGTGACTGTTGACCGTTTTGTGGATCAACCATTAAGGAGAAACCTAAGCCCATTTGCATAGCAACAATTTGTCCACCCGTTATTACTGCACTAAAAACAAGTTGCACGGTAAAGCCAATAATTAAACCAATCAGGATTTGCTGAGCAATAATAATGATAGCTAAAGGACTCAACACATTAACTTCTGGTGCAGGCAAGATGGGTACAAGTACAGAAGTGATAGCCAATGCCGTCATGATCTTTACCTTGGTAGGTACACTTCTAGTACCAAAAACAGGTGCGGACGCAACCATTGCAGAGACTCTGAACAAAGGCCATAAATATGCACCAATAAGCGCAGTGATTTCTGTGGCAGAAATAATCACCTTTAACCCACTAAATACGGTATGTCACGGATCAGCTGTTGGGTATATTCCATTATTAAACGTAACATCCATGGGCCAGCTAACATTAATGTGAGAACAGTAATAATAAGTTTTGGAATAAAACTTAGTGTCATTTCATTAATTTGTGTTGCTGCTTGAAACATACTGACCATTAAACCAACAATTAATGCCGGAATAAGAATAACCAGGATCAACATTAATAAGACCTGTAGTGCATGTTGAAATATGGTGAGTACGTCTTCAGGGCTCATGCTTTACCTCTTACACATAAAAGCTTGATGCTAATGTGCCAATAATAAGATTCCAGCCATCAACTAAAACAAACAACATGATTTTAAAGGGTAAGGATATAACCATGGGTGACAACATCATCATACCCATCGACATCAATACACTGGCAACCACAAGATCGATAATTAAAAAAGGAATAAATAATAAAAATCCAATCTGAAAAGCTGTTTTTAACTCACTGGTAACAAATGCAGGAACCAAAATTGAAAATGGAACATCTGCATGAGTCGCGAATTTTTTATGTCCTGCTATCTGTGAAAATGTAAGAATATCTGCCTCACGAGTTTGACCAAACATAAAATGACGTAAGGGCTTACCTGCTGCAACGGCTGCATCCTGAATTGTCATTTTCTCACTGAGGTAAGGCTGCAAGGCTTCGTTATTTATACGATCAAACACCGGTGCCATTATGAAAAACGTTAAGAATAAAGACAGACCAATCAATGTTTGTGACGAAGGTGCCTGCATCAAACCAAGCGCCTGACGCATGATTGATAAAACGATAATGATACGGGTAAAAGACGTCATCATCATTAACGCTGCAGGTAACAACGTTAACACGGTCATTAAAATTAATATTTGAATACTAACGCTATAAGACTGCTCACCATTTGGAGCGGTTGTTACTGTTATTGCTTGCAAGCCCACTTCAGCAGATACACCTTGCAAGGGTATGAACCAGGCAAGCAACATCACAAGTATTGTGACAAGTGATTTGAATCTTAACTTCATGACGCGCCTCTATTTTTAATAGCGGCGTGCAACTTTTCAGAAAAACTGGAGGACATTTTAGAATTCGTTTCGGGTTCTGTAACGATAGGTTTATCCATAACATGTAAAGTACGAATTTCGCCCGGTGCAACACCAACCAATAGTTGAGTTTCTCCGGCTTGTACTAAAACAACACGTTCACGTTGTCCAACTGAAATTCCACCTAATACTTTTAAGTTGCCTGCAGCTACACCATTCATACTACCCATGCGACGCATGAACCAGGCCATACCAAATATAAGAGCAACTACAATGAATAAACCGAAAAACATTTGCAGGTAATTACCGACGCCTATCGGTTCGTTTGTGAGTGACGCGATTGCTTTCCCTTTTGTTGTATCAGTTGCTACCGCTGCAACTGCTGCATAGCTTATTTGTGAAAGTAGCAACATTAAAAAAGAGACAAGTACACGCATGAATCATTCCTACTATTTAAGTTTCTTTACACGTTCAGCTGGACTAATAATATCGGTTAGTCGAATACCAAACTTTTCATTAACAACAACAACTTCACCATGCGCAATCAATGTACCGTTTACAACAACATCAAGTGGTTCACCGGCCATACGATCAAGTTCAACAACTGAGCCCTGATTGAGTTGTAATAAATTTCGAATGTTAATCTTGGTGCTACCAATTTCCATTGAAATGGTAACGGGGATATCTAATATGACATCAAGATTTAAGTCTTCGCCCGAACCACCTGAACTTTGTAACTTATCCAAAGTAACATTTTCAGCGCCTAATACATCGCTTCCTGTAGTGCTATCCATTGGTGTGCCCGCTTCTTCCATTGCTGCAGCCCAATCATCCATTGAAGCATCGTTACCTTCTTCTCCATCACTCATGATGTTCACCTTTCTTCTCTATGTATTTTGTTGTTCCTAAAACTGCTAATTCTTTATCAACTGTATGATCAATTGATTCAATAATTTTTACCGCCTTACTACCTTTTGACTCACCTACTTTGCCACGTAACACGGGGATGTCTTCAGCACGTAAAGTAACCATCTCTGGCATTGTAATAGGTAAAATATCACCCTCTTTTAAATTCAAAACTTCCTGCAGGGATAACTCAACCTCTGTTAAATTACAGGACAAATCTACCTCAGCTAATTTAATTTCTTCACGTAATGAAATAACCCAACGTTCATCTTTATCAGCTATGTCACTCGCGATACCGGCGTCAAGAAGATCACGAATGGGCTCAACCATTGAATAAGGAATTGTTACCTGAAAATCTCCACCACCACCATCTAACTCGATATGAAAAGTGGAAACGACAACCACTTCAGAAGGACTTACAATATTGGCAAATTGTGGGTTTACTTCCATGCTGGAAAATTCAAAGTTAATATGCATAACCGGTTTCCATGCATTTTCTAAATCTTTAAATGCATCTTCTAAAACAATACTTACAACACGTTGTTCCGTTGCAGAAAAATCACGTCCTTCAATTTTTGCGTGGCGTCCAACACCACCATAATAATTATCAACCAGAATAAAGACTAACTTCGGATCAAAAACACAAAGCGCCGAACCTCGTAAAGGATGAATTTTTACAATATTCAAACTGGTTGGAACAAACATGCTGTGAACGTACTCTGAGAATTTAACCATTTGTACACCACTCACTGAAATTTCAGCTGAGCGACGTAACATGTTAAATAAGCTTATGCGGAAACTGCGTGCAAAACGTTCATTGATCATTTCCAGTGTCGGCATACGACCGCGAACAATGCGGTCATGCGATGCAAAATCAAACTCGCGTGCAACACCATCTTGCAACTCTAAATCATTTTCTGTCTCCACATCACCATCATCTACGCCATGTAAAAGCGCATCAATTTCATCCTGTGATAATAATTCGTTAGCAGACATACTTTTTTCCTACTGCATTATGAAGCTGGTAAAATAAATGTTTTCAATTGGACCTTCTACTACCTGAGTATCTGTTCCATGTTCATTTTTTGTTTCTGTAGCGTGACCATCATCAGTAGTAGCTTCTTCATGTTCACCTGCTGGTGCAGCATGGCCTGCAGAAACAACAACTTTATTAATTGTATTTAAGAGTTTCTTTTGTAATGCTTCTTTTCCGCTACGTTCTTTCAAATCTTCAAAACTGACACCACTTAAGACAATCAAAATATCATTTCGTAAAACAGGTCGATATGTACTTATTGTTTCTAAAGCGGCTTCATCTCGGGTCGCAACCTGCAAATCAACTTGCAAATAACGGACTTTAGAACCAGGACCAAAATTAACTACAAATTCAGGCACCAATGTTAAATATTTTAACGGCCCAAGAACCTTTTCTTCTTTTTTAGCTGAGTCAGAGGAATCACCATCATCACTGCCAAAAAATAACCAGGCTCCTACTCCACCCATCACTAAAACAAGTACGGCAATGATCACTATCAGGATAGTTGTGGTTTTACTGCCTTTTGGCTGATTTACATCTAGCTCTAGTTCTTCTTCTGCCATTTCGATTTCATTCCTGTTGTGCAGGGGGTTGTACTTTGTTTACTGTAATGCAAAACACATACCAGCAATTTCAAAAAGAATAAATCCCAGTTAAAACAATATGTTAAAAGATATGTTTAATGGAGCGCCAATGCTTTGACGATTTTACAGGGTCATAAAACGACAAATTCATGACCCTGTGAAATTTTTTGTGCAGATAATAATCAATATCTGTCAATTTTGAGGGTAGCTATTTGAAAAGGTGTTCACGGTAATGACGCAATTCATTAATTGAATCTCGTGTATCATCGAGAGCCAAGTGAGCCCCCGATTTAACAACACCTTTAGCAACCTCAGGTGCCCAACGTTTAGCAAGCTCCTTTAACGAGCTAACGTCCAGATTCCTATATAGAAAATAATCTTCGAGTTCTGGCATTAAACGCGCCATAAAGCGTCGATCCTGACAAATACTATTACCACACATGGGTGAAGCACCTTTAGGGACGTATTTTTGTAAAAAATCTAATGTTTGTCGCTCTGCATCAGCAACCGTTAATGTACTCTTTTTTACTCGCTCCGTTAGGCCCGATTTACCATGCTGATTAGTATTCCATTCATCCATGCCATCCATAATGTCATTACTCTGATGAATAGCTAACATTGGGCCTTCTGCCAACTCATTAAGCTCGCTGTCAGTCACAATTGTAGCGATTTCAATAATGACGTCATTCTGGGTATCCAGCCCTGTCATTTCCAAATCAATCCAGATTAAATTATTAGCACTTTGTGTCATAGGATTACCTTTAATATATATTTTGTACAAAATAGAGGGAAGACAAAAAAGTGTTATCTGGCTTCACAATACCCATAAATTTTAGACTTGCTAATCATTCTAGCAAACGCTAACCTGCCTGCCGATCTTATTTAATTAATATAATGGTAATTATGGAAACGTATAGTATTTTATTTATTCTGGCACTGCTGCTTTCGCTTATAATTCAACTGTGGCTTTCAAATCGCCAAACAAAAGCAATATTAACGAACCGAAATGTGGTTCCTGAAGCTTTTGCTGAACACATAACTCTTGAGCAACATCAAAAAGCAGCCGATTACAGCACTGCAAAATTAGCCATCAACAAGATTGAGTTGCTGTATGGCGCCGCGCTACTTCTTGCATGGACATTAGGTGGTGGTCTGGATCTTATTGATACCTTTTTCCGCGCTTATGCCTATAGTGACATTATCACTGGCCTTGCTGTTATTTTTGGCATTATGTTTATTTCCGCCATTATTGATTTACCGTTTACGCTTTACCGCACATTCAAAATTGAACAACGTTTTGGCTTTAATCGCATGACAGCAGCACAGTTCATTAAAGATATGCTCATGCAAACTACGCTTACCCTGGTATTAGCCGTTCCTCTTGTGGCGGGTATCTTATGGTTAATGCAAGATGCCTCTCCATTCTGGTGGGTTTATGTGTGGGCAGTATTACTTGGTTTTGGACTATTGATCTCGTGGATATTCCCGACTTTTATCGCGCCTCTTTTTAATAAGTTTATGCCTTTAGAAAATAAAGAGCTGCTGGAACGTATCACTGCATTAATGACACGCTGTGGTTTTTCCAGTAACGGTATTTTTGTTATGGATGGCTCTAAACGTTCAAGTCACGGTAATGCTTATTTCACCGGTTTAGGAAAAAATAAACGCATCGTTTTCTTTGATACTTTGCTCGAAACATTGGATGCAAATGAAGTTGAAGCTGTGCTGGCTCATGAACTAGGTCACTTTAAACATCATCATGTACGCAAAGGACTTATTTTGAATGCAGTTATCACTTTAGTTGGACTTGCTATTCTTGCATGGCTAATCAAACAAGAAGCCTTTTATCATGTTTTAGGTGTTAGTAATGCTTCGACTTACATGGCTTTGATCTTATTCAGCATGGTCATGCCGTTATTCAGTATTTATCTGCAACCTGTTATGTCTTTCCTTAGCCGTAAACATGAGTTTGAGGCAGATGACTTTGCTGCTGAACAAAGTAAACCTGAAACACTTATTAAAGCGCTGGTTAAATTGTATCGAGATAATGCAAATACACTGACACCTGATCATTTATATTCAGCATTTCATGATTCACATCCGCCCGCTCCCGTGCGTGTTGCGCATTTATCAGCTAAAATAAGTTAAATAATTTAAGGAAAGAAAAATGACTCGTTTATTTACCTATCTATGCTTTAGCAGTTTCGTTTTTATCTCAACATCTATTAGTGCTAATGTTGAAAATGGAGAAGAACTACATAATAGCAATTGTACAAGCTGTCATATTTCCATTCAGGGTGGTGATGGCTCAGGCATATACACTCGAGAAAATAGACGTATCGAGTCTCACCCGGCATTAATCAAACAAGTGAAGCGTTGCCGTGACAGTCTTGGTGTACCATGGCCAGATGAGCATGTCAGCGATGTCGTTGAATATTTAAATAATTCTTTTTATAAATTCAAAAAATAATCTTTTAATGATTTTATATGAACAACATTGTCTAACTGAAACATCACCACAGCTTCTTGCTGAAGAACAACTGAATCAATACCTTGATGAAATTCCTCTATGGAATTTATCTGAAAACAAAACCAGCATATCTCGAGCCTTTAAGTTCAAAGATTACTATCAAACCCTTCTCTTTATAAATGCTGTTGCGGCAATAGTGAACCAGGAAAATCATCATCCTGATATAACGTTTGGCTATAACAACTGTTCAATCAGTTTTTCAACTCATTCTGTATCTGGCATTACTCTTTTTGATTTAATTTGTGCCGCACAAATTGATCAACTTATGTCGAAACAAGAATTTACTGTATGACTAAAGTTGAACAACTAAAAGGCACCGTTATTGCCGCATACCGTCGTTATACTCTGATCAAAGATGTACACAATAAATTTTATCAATGCCAACAAAGAAAATCTGTCGGTCAGGTTGTTTGCGGTGATGTCGTTTTATGGCAAAAAGAAGATGCTGAAACTGGTGTAATTACCGAAATAGAAGAACGTCATTCCATCCTTCAGCGTCCTGATATTAATGGCAACTTGCGCATCATTGCCTCAAATATTGATCAAGTCTTCATTGTGGTTGCACACAAACCTGAACTTAATGAAGGACTCATAGATCGTTACCTTGTTGCTTGTGAAAACAATCATTTAAACCCCGTTATACTGTTAAACAAAATTGATTTGTTTGATGAAGAATTATTCTCAGATTTAAAACAACGATTGCAACTGTATCAGGATATTGGCTATACCGTAATTTATACCAGCGCAAAACAAGAACATGGGCTCGACTCATTAACTGGACTTCTAAAAGATAACAATAATATTTTTGTTGGCCAGTCCGGCGTTGGAAAATCTTCACTTATAAATACCCTGCTTAAATCAGATGCACGTATTGGTGAGATTTCTGAAGCGACAGGTAAAGGTAAGCATACAACCACCACAGCGTATCTTTATCCCTTAAAGGAAGAACAAGGTCATATTATAGATTCCCCGGGTGTACGGGAATTTGGTTTAATAAAATCATCCGAACAGGATATTACTGAAGGGTTCAAAGAATTTGAACCTTACATTGGCTATTGTAAATTTAGAAATTGTGCCCATAAAAATGAACCGGGCTGTGCATTACTAAAAGCATTGGAAGATAATGAGATTTCACAGCAACGCTGGAATAGTTATAAACGTATAATTGCTTCACTCAGTGAGAGTCGATATTAAACTCAATGTTTTACTGCTGGTGTTACAGCAACACCATGTTTAGGCGCTATTTTTCCTTCATTTTGAATAATGGAATCAACAGTCGATTTAGTCATAACGATAATACTGATTCTTCTATTTATTGGGCTACCCGGATTCTTTTTATCAAATAAAACGGTAGATGATAAACCAACAACGCGTCCTATTTGTTTACCCGGCATACCGCCTTTTATTAACTCTCGTCGAGCAGCATTCGCCCGGTCACCCGATAATTCCCAGTTGCTGTATTGTTTACGAAGGACTTCTCCATCAACGGTTTCATATTCAATAATACCCTTGCCAAAAGCAGATACATCAGTATGACCAGTAATGCTTATTTTGTTTTTTGTATTCTTTGCAATTGTTTTAGCAAGTTCATGTAAAATAACTCGAGTATAGGGTTTAAGTTTTTCACTACCAGAAGAAAACATCGGGCGATTTTTTTTATCTATAATTTGAATGCGCAAACCTTCAGGCATAACTTCAAGTAACATTTGATCTTTGAAGTCTTTTAACATTTCACTCTTTTCAATGGTTTCTTTTAGTTTTGTCAAAAGCTGATCTAAAACGATTTTTTCTTTTTCTTTTTCAGCTTGCTCTTCAGAGATAGTTTCATCTTGAGGATCCTTCTCGGATTGCTTAGTCAGTTTCTCACCTTCACCATGAGGTATTTCTCTGGTACCACCGAGTTTTATCATGCTGGTACTTGAACCACCGGGTCCGATCAATGGAGAAGGGTTTTTAAACATTTCAGATATACCACCACGCATGGCTTCATCACTGATACCAAGCAACCAAAGTAAAAGGAAAAAGGCCATCATTGCGGTTACAAAATCCGCATAAGCCACTTTCCATGCTCCACCATGATGACCGCCACCTTTAACGATCTTCTTGATGACTATCGGTTGTTTTTTATCGTCTGCCACTTGAGGTATTTTTCTTGTTTGGAGTTCTACTGATCAAAAGATTACTTTTGACCTTTCACGTATTCTTCTAATTCTAAAAAGCTTGG
>JAUVEN010000151.1 GCA_030594815.1 Gammaproteobacteria bacterium | reverse complement strand
CAATTTGGGCAAATATTTTTTCATCTTTATTGGTTAACGAATAATTTTCTATCTCATCAAGTTTCCATAAAAAATGAACTTCAATATTTTCTTTTGCTTCATCTAATGATTCAAACAAAGGTTTTCTGGCAGGACAGGATTTATCTATTTCAGACCAATTAACAATTTTGATATAACGGTTTACTGCTCCCGATAATGCAGGGCCAGCTTGCTTGTCTTTTTTACCTTCTGCCTTTTCATAGGTATTAAAAAATAATTTATCGGTTAAAACGATAATACTAAATTCTTCCTCTGTATTTTTTAATACCGGGCATAAAAATGACGGATGTAAAATCGCCACATCGGCAGGTTTTAAACTAATTTGATATTTTTTTTCTTTAGAGTTACTACCATTTAACTCATTTTTATCCGACACACTGATTTTTGCATCTTTAACTTTTATGTGTCTGTAATCTTCTGCACTCACTGTTCGTCCCTCGAAATTAGCTATCCATAAATGCCGGTAAATCTTTTATTTTTATCTCAAAGCTGCTGTTTATTTTTGCTTTTGCGATAAAAATTTTTCCGTTTTCAATTGTCCCTTTATGCTCCTCACCCATATCCGTTTTAATTTTATATTCCAAACCATCAAACAAACTAAAATGTGCCGCCATATTCTTTTCAAATTCATCTTCTAATTCAATATTAATTTCTTTGAATTCATCGGGAACAGGGCCTAAATCAGCTTTTTGATTACCAGGGCCAGCGGCTTCAACCACCTCGCTTGCTGAAGCAGGTACGGTAGAAATACGATCAACGAGTACAATAACTGTACCTGTTACAAGAGCACTACAAATTGCTGTTGTTAATTCAG
The DNA here is from genome assembly GCA_030594815.1 of Gammaproteobacteria bacterium. Classification (GTDB taxonomy): domain Bacteria; phylum Pseudomonadota; class Gammaproteobacteria; order UBA6429; family Thiohalophilaceae; genus JAGLTQ01. Next base: position 2,969 of record JAUVEN010000151.1, on the reverse strand, counting down.
CAGAATTAACTGATGCCGTTGTAGGAACCTTAATGTCCAATTCGGAAGCAATGGTTTGAAGTTTTTCATCATCCGGGTTCAGTTCTTTTATAAAAGTGTCTGCATCTTCTTTAGATGAAAAATATTTTACTTCTCTAGGAGAAGATGTCAGCAATAAACTTGATTCAGTAAAAAGGTAGGTAATATCGTCACTGCTTTTAATTGCCCGCTTTTGAGGTGCGTGTTCAGTGCCTTTTTGCTTTGGTAATGGGTATAAATGTATTTTTCCGGAAATCAACAATTCACTTACGTAAAATTCAACTTGCTGTTTTTGCAGTGTATGTAATGCAGGAAGGGTACTGAATTGCTGTAATAAATTTGGCCAGTAGCCATGTGACACGTTTAGTCTTTGTACAAAAGATCGTGTCGATTCAGTATTCCAGAATGATTTTGCTTTGAAGTCACTTTGTTCGAAGTGAACTGCAGATGTTTTCAGAACATAACGTTGTCCGAATTCATCTTGAATGATATTAGTGGTAAGCATGTCTCGTCCGTGTGATATTGCCAATCCGTGTGGGCTTAATTATACATAATTCAACTGAAATTATTATCTCTCACAGCATACAGCTGCATATTTTATCTGCGTCCAAATCTTGATTAACACTGATTCCAGGGCAACCCATCGAAACGCCAGCCGCCTAAAGTACTACGGTGATGGCTTTCATCCAGCTCACCTTCAAAGCCATCGGAAACATTATAAACATCATGGAAACCTTCCGTTAATAGCAACTTCCCCGCTTCCATTGAACGTTTACCACTGCGACAAATTAATAAAATGGGTACGTTATGCCCGCCGCTATCATGATCCAAACCTCCTAAAATTAACTTTCTAATGTCAGCAGCAAAATTCGGGTTAACTATCCAATCAGGTTCATCGATCCATGGAATACTAATAGCATCAACCGGATGGCCAATAAATAAAAATTCCATATTTGATCGCACATCAACTAAAAGTGCACGCGGATCCGTTGACAACAATTGGATGGCATCTTTGGGTGATATTGTTTTTACATTATTTGAAGTCATAACAATCGTTACTCCTTTAAGTTTGTTTTAAATACGTATATTTATACTCAATAACAGTATTCATTTTGACTGAATGGATGATGGGTGAGATCACTTTATCCAGTACACCGTTATCAATACTTTCATGCAAACTCGACATAAAAAATATAAATGCGAGAGCCAACAAAATTAACGGCCAAAACCAAATACGCAATAAACTATTTAACTGAATATCGGACGGGTTATCAGGATCATAAATGATCTCAACACCATCGCTATGTAATACCTGGGTAGGATCGCTCTTACCCACCCAACGTGATTCATAAACAATAACCTGCCCCATACTATTTACAAAGCGTAATATTTTTTTCTCAAATAGTGAATCTTCATCTGATAACTCTTTTAAGCTTTCCTGTATCACCTGTGCTTTTGTTACTTCGCAGCGATCATAAAAACGCCAACGTCGCCAGTTATATCTAATCGCTTTAATAAAGAGGTATAAAGCAAGCAATAATATAACTAAAGAAAAAATTTCATCTGCACCTAAATACATTCTATCTTTTAAACCTTACTCACCTAAACATTCTACTATTAGCAAAACACCATCCACACCGGTTACTTTAACTTTTGTTCCACTCGCACAATCATCACCGGATACTTTCCAGGTAGTGTCATCAACTCGAATTTTACCCATGCCATTTTCCATTGCGGCTTCCAGGGTAAATGTACGGCCTACATATTGTTCACCTCTGCGATTTAAACGAGGTTGATCGGTTTCCGTTGGATGATCTTTTAAATACTTACGCCATAAGACTATCGATAACACTGAAATGACAGAAAACAAAAGTAACTGCCATTCCCAACTAACGCTCGGTATAAGCATCAATATAATACCAACGACGCCTGCAGCAACACCTAACCAAAGAAAAATAGCTCCCGGTGCAAACACCTCAAATATAATCAGCGCAATACCCAATATCCACCAATGCCAAAAAGTTACATCTTCCATTTTATTAAGAGCCCTTTTTCATCGTGTCTTTTAATAACTCAGTAATGCCGCCAAGCGCACCAATTACACCGGATGCTTCAAGTGGCATCAATACCAATTTTTCATTTGGCGCTGAAGCAATTTTTTGCAAAGAATCAATATACTTCGTCGCTACAAAATAGTTAATCGCGTTTATATTACCTTTTTCAATAGCTTCAGAAACAACATAGGTCGCTCGCGCCTCTGCTTCGGCTTCACGTTCGCGTGCTTCAGCATCCAGGAAGGCCGCTTCTTTCTTACCTTCTGCATCAAGAATGACAGCTTGTTTTTCACCTTCTGCTTTTAAAATTTCTGCCTGGCGTTCACCTTCAGCGGTAAGAATCGCTGCACGTTTGTCACGCTCTGCTTTCATTTGTCTGGCCATGGATTCAACCAGATCGCGTGGTGGTGTAATGTCTTTAATTTCTATACGCGTGACTTTGACACCCCAGGGCGAAGTCGCATCATCAACAACATTAAGCAGTTGCGCATTAATCGCATCACGTTTGGATAGCAGCTCATCCAAATCCATCGAGCCCATTACAGTACGAATGTTTGTCATGGTGAGATTAAGTATAGCCAGTTCAAGTTGGTTTACTTCATAAGAAGCTTTCGCAGCATCAAGCACCTGGAAAAAAACCACGCCGTCCACTTGCACCATTGCATTATCTTTAGTGATAACTTCCTGTGATGGCACATCCATGACACGTTCCATCATATTAATTTTTCTGCCGATTCGATCAACCACTGGAATAATCAAATTTAAGCCTGGACTTAATGTTCGCGTATAGCGACCCCAACGTTCTACCGTACATTCAGTCCCTTGAGTTACTGCCTTAACACCAAGGATGACAATAATAATTGCGAGTACCGCCAGGAAAATAACAAATTCTGCAAA
>JAUVEN010000021.1 GCA_030594815.1 Gammaproteobacteria bacterium | reverse complement strand
AATTTCTTTTACGTCAGCTAAACCAGCTGAACCTGCATTAGCCAAAGATAATGAAACTCCCTGACCTCCTGACCCTAATGACACACTCTGAACTGTGTCAGTGATCAATGTACTTAATGATTCTGACTTACCATCAACCATAGCGATGGCGTGGATAGAATAATTTCCAGACATGGCCTTTTTATCTGCCGATAACATGCCATCCCATGAGAAATGTGCAACACCAGCCGCTTTGTTGCCTAAATCTATTTCTTTAACCAACGCACCCTTGTCATTCATTATTCCAATTTTTAAATCAGAAACATTCGTATCTAATACAACCCCGCCTTTCATTGGCGTGCCTTCTGAGTAAGTACTCATTGAACCCGGAACCAATACTTTACGACCAACCATGCTTGAAGCCTGTAAAGCCTGACTGGATTGCAACGACGTTGCTAAATTATTAAAAGAATCTTTAATTTCTTTTAAACCGGAAACCGTACTGAACTGAGCCATGTCACTTAAGAAATCTCCATTTTCCATTGGCTTCATCGGATCCTGATGGTTCATTTGTGTTGTCATTAACTTTATAAAATCGTCCTGTCCCAGCTTTTGTTCTTTCATCGCCTGTTTAGGCTTGGACAAGCCAAGACTTTCAAGTACATTCATATTGGGTTTATTTATACTGTCCATTTTAAGGCTCCTGATTACTCTCTATTGCTGATAACTTTATTTATAACTACTGACCTAAAGATAAGGTACGCATTAACATTTGTTTAGCGGTATTCATTACTTCAACGTTTGTTTGATAAGAACGTGAAGCGGAAATCATATTTGCCATTTCTTCAATGACGTTTACATTTGGCATATAGACATAACCTTCATCGTCTGCCAAAGGGTGTCCAGGGTTATATTCAGCACGACCTGGATCTTGTTTTTCAACAATACCTAGTACTTGAACACCGACACTACCGTTTTTATCATCAAACTCATTACTCATCATTGTTGCAAATATTGGCTGACGCGCTTTATATAATTCATCTGTACTACTACTTGCACTGTTTGCATTTGCCAGGTTACTTGAGGTTGTATTTAAACGAAGTGTTTGTGCGTTTAATGCCGAACCTGCAACATCAAAAATATTAAATAAAGACATTCTTATTCCCCTCTAATCGCAGATAACATGCTATTGATCTTGCCCGACATTATTCTTAACGTCATAAGATAGCGCATGGAATTTTCTGTAAACTCAGACATTTCCACATGCGGTTCTACCGTATTACCATCAAGTGATGGTTGCATCGGTTGACGATAAAGTTGTTCCGTCCCCATGAATGAACCCTTGGGTTGGATATGACCTGTTTGTGTTGTTTGTAATGGTTTTTGTAATGAGCCATTAGATGCAGATTTTAGTGCCGCTTTAAAATCAATATCTTTAGCTTTATAACCAGGGGTATCTGAGTTCGCGAGATTTTGTGACAACAGTTGTGCACGACGACCTTGCAGATGCATTGCGTTTTCGTGAACTCCAAATACGTTGTCTATACTAATTGCCATGTTGCTAATCCTCGTTTGTGTACACAAGTAACTGCAACAGCCGTGCCAAACTACTTAAACAATAGATATCAATAGCTTACAAACTTTCGTCAGGATAATTAATGCTTAAAAAGCGGCAAGACTCGACCTTACCGGCAAAGATAATTGCCGTTTTGGGAGAAGAAAGGGGATTTAGGAAAAGAAGAAAATAGAACTATTCGTGTAAGCGGTAAACCACGCCATCAGGATAACGAACCATGGCAAATTTCTTGGTATATCCCGTTGGAGATTCTGAACCACCCAGGATAAGTGTTCCACCTGGTTTTAAAATGTCTGCCATACGTTCAAGAATATCTTTTTTCATTTCAGATGAAAAATAAATTAATACGTTCCGACAAAAAATAATATCGAACTTACCCAATAATGAATAATTGTTTAATAAATTTAATTCTGTAAAACGCGTGCGTTGCGTGATGTCAGCGTTAATTGCCCACTGATCATCTTTTTTACTGAAAAACTTATCGCGTCGTTCAGGAGATAAACCTCGAACAACACTCAGCTCATCATAACGACCCAATTTTGCTTTATTGACAACGGTTTGAGAAATATCAGTACCTACAATCTCAACATTAGAGGCTAGTACACCAGGATTGGATTGTTGAAACTCAGTCGTTGTCATACTTATAGAGTACGCTTCCTGACCGGTTGAGCTTGCAGCAGACCAAATTTTTATGGGGGCTTTCTTTTTTGCTAACTCAGGAATAAGTTCTTTTTTAAGAATTTCAAAAGGATAAACATCGCGAAACCACATTGTTTCATTCGTGGTCATGGCATCGATCACTTTTTCACGTAAATGACGATCATTACCATTAACAAGAGTACTCATCATATCGGAAAGTGTGGGAAAGGAAAATTCTTCTGTAACACGTTTCAAGCGACTGGTAACAAGATAATGTTTGTTTTCACCCAGCACTATACCGCACGCATCTTCAAGATAACGTCGAAAAATATCATATTCATTTACTGCTATAGGAGGTTGTGTCACAGGGTGCCTTACTTTTGTTTCATTAATTATAACTGAATATTTAAAATCAAATCACGCCTTTTTCTGTCAGGAGTGCCTTGATTTCTGTAACCAGTCCTTCAGCTTGAAATTTAGGGATAAACTTATCAGCTTTTACTTTAAGGGTCATTTTTTCATTAAAATCACCGCTTAATGATGAGTGCAACATAATATTTAAGTTTTTCATTCGTTCATCTGAACGAATTTCAGACGTCAGGGTATAACCATCCATTTCAGGCATCTCAATATCTGATATTAGAAGACTAAACTCTTTCGTCACATCAATACCTTCATCTGCTTTAGCTTTTAATACATCTAAGGCTTCTTTTCCCGTTGTTGTAACAACACATTTAACACCAATTTGTTCCAATGTTCTTTCAACCTGATTACGCGCAACTAATGAATCATCGGCGATTAGAAATGTCATTTTATTTCCATCTTTATCCAGAAGTTCTTCTGCATTTTCAAGGTGAGTATCAGCACCAATAATTTCTGAGAGAATCTTTTCTACATCAATAATTTCAACTATTTTATCATCGACATTAGTTACTGCAGTAACGTAATTATTTCTACCAATACCCTTTGGAGGCGCTTTAATGTCTTTCCAATTCATATTCACGATACGTTCAACAGCTTTCACTAAAAATGCCTGAATCGTACCGTTATATTCGGTAATAATAATTAGATTTTCAGGTGATGCTTCTATAGGGGTTTGACCTATTGCCGCTGCTAAATCGATAACTGGAAATGTCTTTTTGCGAATAGTGGCTAAACCACGAGTCGCAGAATGAGATTGAGGTATGCTGGCTAGTCGCGGACAAGATAAAACTTCCTGCACCTTAAATACATTAATGCCGAATATTTGTCTTCCGTTTAAACGGAACATCAAAATTTCCAGTCGATTTTCACCTACTAAATTTGTGCGCTTATCAACTTGATCTAAAATACCGGTCACAACAACTGCTCCTCGCCATATACATTACTCATTTATTATCGGCGCACTCGGTAAATTACTTGAATATTGTTTCCTTAATCTAAAAGTAAAAATAATATGGCATACAGATTGCATTTATTTTGTGTGAAAGCATTTAAAACTGGGATATGTCCTGGTTTAGAGCAGAATTAACGATTTCTGGTGAATAAGTGAAATGAAAATACTACAACAAAGCATAAATAAGGCGCTAATAGTCGTTTTATTGACGGTCGGGCCTGTTATTTCCGCATATTCGAGCTCACTGCAAAGCCATAAAAGCATTACCTCTGCTGTTAAACATTTTGTCGTGCAGCAAAACGTGCCTTTAGAGAATCTTCGTATCACGCTTACTTCACTCAGTGATCGCCTGGTTTTACCAAAATGCGGCGAGTTACTACAGGTCAGTATGGCGCCCGGTACAAAACTTCATGGCAATACAAGCCTTGCCGTAAGTTGTGCTTCGCCACAAAAATGGAAAATTCACGTGGCTGCTCACATTGATGGGCAGGTAAATGTCCTCATTGCTCGACACCCTATTCCACGTGGTACGGTTATTCAAAATGAAGACCTAAAATTTGTACTCCGTCGCTATTCTCAATTGAATTATGGGTATTATGGTTCAGCAAAATTACTGGCGAATATGGAAGCTAAACGGAATATAAGAGCTGGCCAGGTACTGACCCCAAATATACTTAGAGCGCAGAAAATGGTGTTGCGCGGTGAGCATATAACGATAATGGCTCAAAATGGTGGTCTCAATTTACGAGTAAAAGGCAAAGCCTTAATGGATGGCCAGATGGGGCAAATGATAAAAGTAAAGAATTTGAGCAGTAAAAAGCTTATTTATGCTCGCGTCATATCAGCAGGCATGGTGAAAGTTAATTTTTAACAAAAAGTATCGATAAGTTATTGATATTTATATATTATTGAAGAAAGCGCTAAAGTTTTTCAGAATTAAGTCGCTAACAGTTATGAAAGACTGTGTACGTAGGAGTTAAGCCATGAACGACATTACGAATATTAATTCAAATCGGGCATCATTGAGTTCGAACCAGAGCAGCTCAGTAAAAGTCCGGAATGAAGCAAAACAAAGCGACCAGAGTTCAGACTCAAACGTTGCTGGGGATCGTGTTACCTTAACCAGTACGGCATCTCGTTTGAAAGATATTGAGGAACAACTCAGTAATTCATCATCGATTGATAGTGCGCGCGTTTCCTCAATGCAAACAGCTATTTCTAATGGTGACTACAATGTCGATGCAGATCGTGTTGCAGACAAAATGCTCGCCTTTGAAGATTTTATGTCTAAATGATGATGCAACACTCCACACAATCTCTTTCGCTTGAAAATATCCTGTTGATTTCTCAGGATAAGATGCAACAACTCCTGCAAACACTTAAAAAAGAAACATCCATTCTTGAAAGAAATATTCTTGAAGAACTTGAAAGTATCACTCAGGAAAAAATAACTCTTACAGAACAGATTGAGAAAAATGAACAACAGCGCATTCATTTTTTAACTATTCGCTCACTAAATCCAAATGAGCCAAAACAATGGTTACAGAATAATAAATTAATTTCTACCTGGGAAAAAATCAAAACCTTGTCTGAACAAGCGCAAAAACAAAATCAAATAAATGGCCTGATTATTAATGGCAACCGCAATCGCGTACAAACAGAAATTGAAATATTCACAACATCATCTCCTGCCGCTGAACTTGTTTACTCCGCATCAGGAAAAAACATTAAACAACACGATTCAAATACCCTCGCCCACGTCTAATACTTCTCTTTATCCATGCTCAATAATAGTGCACTCGTCAACAATGCACTGGAAATTTTCAACCTCTTAAAAAACATTGAAAAATCAAAGCAACTAATTTCATTATCTTTTGAATCATTGCCTCAATATTGTCTTACATCATTACTTGAAGTTCATCATGACACAAAAATATTAATTTTTGATGAGCCAAACCCTCAACCCAGTTCAAAATTAACCGACACAAAAGCGAAGGCAAAATTCACATTAAAATTAGCTCAGCTATCCATTGTTTTTGAAACTAAAATCATCTCAAACAACAATGAGCTGCAGACAAATTTTCCTAATGAAATCTATTACCCGCAAAATAGAAGTTATTATCGTTTAAGCACAGAATATATAAATGATATTAAAATAACGGTGTTTTTATCTTCAACAACTCGACTACCCTGCGAATTGCTAAACATATCGTTAGACGGGATATGCTTACGCTTTCCTTGCTCGCATGCACAATTATTTCAGGTAAATCAGCTAATTGATGATATTTATATTGAACTACCCAATCAAAGTGGATTTTCAATATCAGCGAAAGTACAAAATTCACGCATAGTAAAAAACTACACCGGCATAGCCATTGGCCTACAAATACAACAGCAAAAGCCAAATATAGAAAAAGTGATACAGCAGTTTATTTTTCGAACAGAGAATGTCTAAGTCTTAACATATACTCAAATTAATTTTTAAATATAGCTTTCGTATATTGCTATTGATAACATATGCATCTTTGGTCCCCGTAACTCAGCTGGATAGAGTGCCTCCCTCCTAAGGAGGATGTCAGCCGTTCGAATCGGCTCGGGGACACCATAAACAAAATATAAAAAAGCCACCTAACAGGTGGCTTTTTTATATTGATTATTAAATAAATTATGACGTTAGTTTTTCAATCTTATCAATTAAACGTTTAAAGTCCACAGGCTTAGTGTCGTAGTCATCACAGCCTGCTTCTATCGCTTTTTCTCTATCACTCGACATAGCGTGGGCAGTCAGCGCAATAATAGGTATGTTTTCTGTTTCTGGACTCGCTTTTAAGATATTGGTTGCTTCCCATCCATCCATAATAGGTAAGCTCATATCCATTAATATTATATCGGGTAGCTCTTCTTTTGCTTTATTGACGCCCTCTTGTCCGTCAACTGCAAGCACAACGATAAAATCTTTGCGCTCTAAACGACGTGATAACATGTCTCTGTTATCTTCATTATCTTCAACTAACAATATTTTTGTCATTATTTTAAAGGCAGTCTCAGCTTCGGTTATACAGATTAGTACTAGTTGAATATGTCGGCAACAGCTGCCAGCTCTTTAGTGATAACAGGAAATAAATTTACAAAAGACAGCATGCTACCAATGTATAAGGATATCTACTAATCTTTTTTGCAGCTTGAAATACCGAAAGGAAAATATGCCGGGCACCATCCTAAGAGCGCCGTGCCAAGTGGAATTGCACCAATTGCCCCCCACCAGGACTGGTAGTAAACACCTGCAGCAATGATTGCGGCACCAACAACACCTCTGAGTATTCGATCTGTTTTTCCCATATTACATTTCATTAGTTCATCCTCTTTTATTAAATATTAATAAATAGTGACTGCTGGAATTCAAAGTGACTTTCAGAATATTAAGTTCCTTTGAATATCAGAGTCTTTTAGAATAACGAATTTTTGCATTAAACTTGTCTGTTGGTAATACACCGACAGCGCGTGGATAAATACTGTCATTAAGATACTTCATTTCCTCTTCAAGTTCATCTTCTGACAGGTCTTTATACCAGGCTTTTCGCTTACCCTTTTCACCCGGAGACCAGCGGTACCCTCTCTTCTTTAAGACATCTTTACGGTCAAAAGGTGCGCCTTCAGCCCATAAACGAATATCAGTACGACGAGCACTTGTTAACAGGTTACTTAAAACGGGTTTACCACTTTTAGGAAACTTGCGACTCAAAATTTCAATTCCAGCCTGACAATCAATAGTTGCCCGATGACCTTCATAGAAAAAGCCAAACTTATAGGCAAGAAACTCAAGTTTGACGCCTTCAAAACCTTCTTTATTCCATTCAATATCAGCAATAGAACAGGCCCAGGCAATATCATTAAAATCAGAGAGTAAATTTTCAACAAAAGGACGATCAAAACGCGCATTATGTGCAATAACAATAACCGCTTCAGATAACATTTTAGAGACTTGCTCAAGATCAATAGACTGACCTTTTACCATGTCATCCGTAATGCCGGTTATTTGGGTAATAATTTCCGGGATAGGCAAACCCGGATCTTGAAAGGCATTGTAAGCAGGTAAAATACGATAAATATTACCTTCCTTATCAAACTCAAAAGGGACGAGTGCAAGTTCAATAATCTCGTCATCATCTGCATCCATACCGGTAGTTTCAGTATCCAAATAGATACCTATCTTAATGTCACCAGTCGCCTTCTCATTGTAAAATCCAACCGGCTCGAAACGTTTAATGACTTTATAATCGCCGGTTGCAACAAGTTCTTCAGCTAATTTTTCGTTGTGTGTTTTATCCATATTATTCTTCTTTATTAATTTAGATTATTTTTCACTGCTGCCCGTCAACGCCCTCTCCCTTAGGGAGAGGGTTGGGGTTTTGTACACGAAGTACTTATTTTGCGAAGCACACGGATGTGCGATAGCATGAGGGAATCACCATAGGATAACATCTGTTATATTTATCCCCTCATCCTAACCTTCTCCCAGAGGGAGAAGGGATGACATTGAGTAGAAATTTTACGCTCTCATGTCTTCACTATTTTTAATTAAGCCGCGAAAAGAAAATCCGCACCCTCTTCTTTCCCCATATCAAGTAAGGCTTGTCGAATTTTTGCACGTGCCCCTCGTGCGCCAACTGCACCAATGATTAATGCCGTGTTATCTTGCGCTGATATGTGGTTATTTAGTTCACTAAAATGCAATACCGGCACACCTCTTTTTAGACTACCTATTAAACGAGGATCAACATCTAAAAAAGCTTCCACTTCGATACTCTGCTCAACTAATATATCATGTAAATATGTCCCTGTTGGACCAGCGCCCCATATAATGACTTTTCGTTTTTGTAAATGGTGACTGCGTGCTAAATAATGTGCTTTTGCCTGCATAAATAATTTATTGTCATACCGCTCATCATTATGAGTTAAACGTTTTTCATGTTCTCGCCAGTGTAGTAAAATACCTGCTGGCTTACCCATTTTAATTCCCATAGCATGAGCACGAAGCCAGAGATCATAATCTTCCGCCCAAACAGGATCATGATATCCATTTAGCTGTTCATAAATATCACGTCGAAAAAATGCAGTTGGATTTGGAATCGGACTTTCAATAAATATTTCACGTTCTATGTCTTCAGGAAGACATAACTTATTTAGCCATTTTTCATATAATATAAATCCATCTGCAATAACAGAATCACTGATTATTTTTACTTGTGCTCCCGCGATACCTATTTCCGGATGTCGCTGCAGATAATTCAATTGTTCAGACAGCCTGTTCGATAAAGAAATATCATCTGCATCCATACGTGCTATATACATACCTTGAGCATGAGTAAAACCTGCCTTCATTGCAGCAACTACACCATATTTTTCAGACAAAACAAGTTTAAAACGTGGATCCTGAGCTAATTCTTTTGTTAAATTTTCAATGGCAAAATCAGTTGAATGATCATCAACTAAAATAAGTTCAAGTGTCACTTTTTTTTGATTTAAAATACTTGCTACTGCATCTTCAAGGTAATTACCCGCATTGTGCACAGGCATGATAACGGAAATAAGGGAAGCTTGATGACGCATTATTATTTTAAATTACTTGTCTAACGTTTCACTACTGAACTATCAAAACCACTAAATAATTTTGATTTAGCATTTTCATAATCTTTTTTGCTAATGACACCTTCATCACTTAAGCGACGTAACATTTTCATTTCACCGGTTAATTGTTTTTCATCATCAATATCCATGTGACTACGGAATTTTTTAATCCGCTTTTCAATACCAGCAACAAAATCAGATAATAATTTTTTAGATGGATTTCCTGCACCTAAAATAACAACAGGGACATTTGCTTTGCGAGAATAAAATATTTGTTTTTTTGATGATTTCTTCAAGAACAGAATAAATGATGTAAGGCTGCCGATAACACCAAGAGCTAAAACAATACCAAGATATAGATTTTTATCTGTATTCAAAAAACCGGGGAGTACTTTTAGTAATAACAGCATAATAAGAAAAAAACCGATGCTATATAACAACCACTTCCACGCGATAAGGACAGATTTTTTGCTTTCATCTTGCAATGAAAGAATATCAACTGAATATGATTTTTCAGACTTCTTGCCTTTACTCAAAACCTGTAACTCACGCCCATTGACGAGTTTTATTTGAATATTACAACCCGAAACATTCCGTTGCTTTAATACATATTCATTTTCAGCCATAACATCCTCATTTCAAATGGCAAAAGACTAGTATAACGTCACTTTATTAGGACACTATTTATAGCATGAAATAATCTCAAATTCCCTAAATCGACATTGAAAATGCTATTTTTGTAGATAAGTACACGGTTTCAGTCATGAAATTTAAGAAAATTTACTCTTTATTGCTATTATAGATTAATGGATAATCCTTTCTTAAATAACCCTCCCCCCACATTCAGGAGCACCACACGTGAATAAAAGTATTATCACGAATAGTTTAGCCATTTTAGTCGTTATTACCGGACTAGCCCTAAAAGATGAGCTTGTATTAACAATCGGCCTCTTTGCCTTATCCGGTGCCATTACTAACTGGCTCGCAATTCACATGTTATTTGAGAAAGTCCCGGGGCTATATGGCTCTGGTGTTATTCCTGCTCGTTTTGAAGACTTCAAATTGGCCATTCGCAACCTGATGATGGAGCAATTTTTTACTGAAGAAAATATTGACCGTTTCTTACGCGTTTCTGATGGCGTTAAACCCGATCTTCATTTAGCCCCGGTTATAGAAAAAGTAGATTTAAGCCCATCCTTTGATGCCTTGATTAAAGTCATTATGGAATCTTCTTTTGGCAGTATGTTGGGCATGTTTGGTGGAGAACAAGCATTAACACCTTTAAGAGAACCTTTTATTGAGAATATGAAAAAATCTCTTATCGATATGACTCAATCAGAGACTTTTCTTGAATTATTAAGAGATGAACTCGAACAACCCGATGTAATGAAAGACATCCGTGAGAAAGTCGAAGATATTATTGAAAAACGTTTAGAAGAACTCACTCCACAGTTAGTCAAAGAAATAATTCAGGAGATGATTAAACAACACCTTGGCTGGTTAGTTGTATGGGGTGGTGTATTTGGTGGCTTAATTGGTTTAGTCGCAGCTTTAATCACCGTATAATTATTAGTAAGCAAAAATGCATTTAGATTCATCTCTACTCGGCTTTTCAAATACTGAACTCGGCCTTATTGCACTCATATTTATGTGGACAGGTTTTGTTCGCAGCGGTCTGGGGTTTGGTGGTGCAGCATTAGGCTTACCTTTAATGCTCTTCATTTATAATAAACCCATTTTTTGGTTGCCTATTATTGGCTTACATTTATTATTTTTTACCTCCTTAACCCTACGCTCACGTTTAAATGATGTTGATTGGGGTTACCTGAAAAAATCCAGTATTTATATTATCCCCCCGGCTTTAATTGGTGTTTTGGGTTTAATTACCTTACCCAATAATTGGCTCATCATTTTTATATATTCTGTTACCTTATTTTATGCCGTGATTTGGTTTTTAAATATGAATATTCGCAGCAACAATAAATGGTTAGATAGATTTTTATTGGCTATAGGTGGATATGTTGCTGGAACGTCTCTCACGGGGGCACCGTTAATGGTTGCCGTGTACATGCGAAATGTTGCTGTACATCAATTACGTAATACGCTATTTGTTTTATGGTTTATTCTGGTAACAATTAAAATGACGACATTTAAAGCTTTAGGTGTTGATATACACGTTTTAACTGCCATTTACCTTTTACCGGTTGCCGCCATTGGGCATATCATTGGTGTAAAAACCCATGAATTAATTCTAAAAAATGATCAGCAATTTAAACGTATCATTGGTGGTTTTCTTATTGTTATAAGTATCCTGGGATTAACTCAAGTTAACTTTTGAGTTTTGGCTGTAGCTCATCGGCTAATATGTATACCTTCTCTTCTCCATCTATTGGGCTGATAAATGAAAGCTTAACGGCCGTTAGCTGCAAATCTGTAATATCTTCACTATCATCTTTCTCTATCCCGTATAAACGATCACCAACAACAGGGAATCCAGCTTTAGACAAATGCAGTCTAATTTGATGCTTACGTCCTGTTTCAATATCTACTTGTAATAATGATTGATTATTCACTTCATCATATTTTAATAGCGTCATATGAGATACCGCAGGTTTGTTATCTATTTCATTATCATAGGTAACAGTTTTATCTGGAAACGCCCCATAAACAATAACTTTGTATTGTTTTGTTATCCTTTTTTTCTGGAATAGCTCAGCTAACAACGTGGCTGTTTTTTTCTTATGTGCAATTAAAATTAATCCGGATGCAAACCGATCAAGTCGATGAATAATAAAAGCAGGTCGTTGTGGTTCCAGGTTTTTTTCAACCCAGCGGTTAATGGCAACATGATCACCCCATTTGCTACCCTGGGATAACATGCCACGAGGTTTGTACCAGACACTATAGTCACCTTCATCAGCAACAAGAATAGCGTCATCAACAACATGATTAAGCACAGCAAAATCAAAATAAAAATGCAGAGTTGTACCTGGATGAAGTTTTTTACTATGCCGGCGTAAACGATGGGTACCTTTATTGTCGGTAAGCCATACCGCACCCTTTTGCATTGCCTGCTTTATTTTTTGTTTGGAAAAACCTGTTTCAGACGCCAGCATTTCAACCGGATTAGAAGCATCATTAACAATCTTAATGTGATATTCGTTTCTTTCAGCAGACAAAATATTCCTACTATCACCTGTATTGTCATTGCACTTAATGAACCGCTGCGCGTTTCGTCAGTATTTCCCTAACCCGCACGTTCTGGCATCGAGGAAACAAAGTGACCGTGGCAATCTCAAGTTAACCATCATTGTTATGGAGATTGCTTCGCTTTGCTCGCAAAGACGTTAAAATAATGACAAGTATACTTTAATTTAAATAAAAAAGACGGCATAAGAACTATGCCGCCAAACGGAGAAGTACTACATTACTATTTTAAAATACAAACTTTTTAGCTCCACCTTGCTTTTGTACTGCTGATGTTATTGCTTGATCCATGGTCGCAACGCTTGGGGCATTCATTTCTTTTTTCTTTCCTGCGACATACTTGCTACGTTCCTGCGATAATCTGCCTATTTCCTTTTGAATTTCTTTACGTTCCTCAACCATCTTTTGAACATAATCTTTACGTTTTCCTTTAGGCATTTTACGTAATTCAGCAGGAAGCTCGCTCTCTTTCATTTTATCAAGCTTAACTTTTCCAGTTTCCAAGGCATCAACCAAATCCCATTTTGAATTATCATACATGGCAGATGCTTTTGCTTGTGCACGTTTAGATAATAACGCGGAGGAAATTGATTTGCTCTTTTGATCTTGTTCAATCTGACGTCTTGCTTTTTCACGACCTTTTGCACCATAAGGGACATATGTTTTATTCAATTTCTCATTCAAAATTGCAATTTGCTTATCTTGTGGTGCATTGATATGTGCAATTTTATGGTTATGATCAATACTCATATATTCACCACCCGCCAAAAATGCACCATCTTTCCAACCCGAGTTAGCTCCTTGTTGTTTGTTACCCGCATGAATGGTGTTAATCGTAATGCCTTTTTGTTTTGCAAATGCAATGGCATGTTTATAAGATATTGGACCTTGTGTGAACGGCTCATTACCTGCGATAAAGATTGCTTTAATATCGCCATCAGACTTACTCCAGGGCAAATCCGTTACTGCCGTTTTAATGGCATAGCCACAATACTCACTGCCACCATTTGTTGTTAATGAAAAAAGTGCTTCAGATACTTCATCTAACTCACCCGTTAAGCCTGATACCTGACGAATAAACCCGGTGTTTTTAGATAAACGACTGTTTCCATATTCATAAACCGCAACTTCTAATGTCGGTTTTACACCGTCTCTTTCTGCTTTAGAAAACTCATTCACAACCTGCCATAATTGATTTCGGGTTTGATCGAGTAATCCATTCATACTGCTGCTCGTATCAAGTAAAATAGCTAACTGAATTTTTGGTTTTTCACTAATATTAAGTTTAACATTTGCATCCGCAGTTTTTTCAACCAGCGGGTAAAACCCAACGACAACTGCGGTAATAACAAAAAGACCTATAGCAAAAATTTTGTTTTTCATTTTAATATCCTCCATTAGGATTAATTACTTACTGTTAATTAATTTCGATACAGCAACTTCAGCTGCATGGTAAGCATGCTCAAACTTATCATCGTTTACTGGATATACAGATTCAGATTTATCTTTGCTGACAAAGTTTTTTGGAATAAATACAAACAGTGCTTGCATAAGAAAGAAACACCAGAAAGATAAAAATACGCTACCTGATACAGATAATGCCCAAATAGCGACAACCAGACTCATCCCCATCAACGCTAGATCAGTTAATGCTGAAAAAATGCTATTGTAAAAGTATAAGGAACGCATAATCCAAATCATAAATAACTGAATCGTAATATAGAGAAGAAGAGAAGGAACAAAGATGAGTGATATCAAAGTAATTGCAAACCAGGTTGAAATCACAGTTACCTTACCAATGCGTTCATTGCTACGTAAAAACAAATAAATAATGTATGCAAATGAAACACCGGCCACTAACATTCTGAATACATTACTATTCAGGAATAAGTGCGACATTGTTGTGAATATTACGGCAACAACAATACTGCTTATTAACGCAAAACCGACGCCTTCAAAAAATGTTGCTTTTTTCATGATGCGCTCCTTGCTTGTTTTTCTTTCAAAAAAGCCATCTCTATTTCGTCTTTATTAATAGTCATACTTGTATTTTGGTATGAGTCACTATTTTTCATAAGAGACTCATCACTCACCAGCAAATCCAGTTTTTGCTCCATAGCTATTAATCTTGATTTATTTTCATCGATTCGTTTATTCAATTCATTTTTACTCTTTTCCAATGAATTCAATTTCGATTTAAGGTGCTTTTCATAACGTTGCATCTCAAGCTTTCTTTTAACCTGGCTACGTGCCAGATCCGTTTCATCCGATTCAAAACAAATATCTAACTCCTGATCAACCTGTTGAATATTTTCTTCCAGCTCTTTAATTTTTAACTCAGACTGTGAATAATCATTCTGTATTGACTTCATATGTTGCTCGTCATTATGAACATCATCTTCCATTTCTCGAAGAGCTTGCTTCAGCAACACATCAGGTTCTTCAATACGATCTAAAACTGCATTAAAATCTGCACGAAAAAGTCGGCTAATTCGAGTTATAAGTGCCATTTTTTATTACCTCATCTATTTTAAGTAGTAAGCTCATATCACCTGCTAAATCATCGTCAGGTGATGTATGTATTTAAATCTTGGGTAAATTCTAGGTTGAACGGGGTGATTTCTATAGGCAGTTTTATGTAAAACGTTTTGCTGTAAATTTACATAAACTTTACATAGATCGTGCAGCACTTGAAGCAATAAAACTGGTAGTCTATCGACCACTATGTCAGATAAAGCAAACATATTAATAATCGAAGATGAAGAAGCGATTAGAACGGGACTCATTGATGTTCTCGTTTTTCATGGCTTCACTACGGATTATGCAGCCGATGGTAATACGGGTTTAGATAAAGCCCTTACCGGGAAATTTGATCTTATTCTTCTTGATGTCATGTTGCCGGGAATGGATGGTTTTGCTATTTGTGAAGCTATTCGCAAGGAAGATCGTGAGCAACCTATTATTATGCTTACAGCAAAAAGCAGTGATGAAGATATTATTCAGGGACTACAATTTGGTGCTGATGACTATGTATCTAAACCCTTTTCGGTTGCACAGCTTATTTTACGTATACAAGCCGTATTAAGACGCTCAGGCTTGAATCAGGAAACGCCTCATATAATAGAGCTCGGTAGCACTAAAAAGAAAAATTTTATTCAAATCGACACCCGCAACTTATCTGCGAATAAAGATAACAAGGATATTCATTTTACACGTCGTGAAATGGATATTTTACTTTATCTATCAAACAACTCTGAGCGTCCTGTTCCTCGTGATGAGTTACTTAATAAAATATGGGGCTATGCAAAGAATTTAGATCTGGAAACACGAACTGTCGATATTCATGTTGCCAAACTGCGCAGAAAAATGGAAAACGATCCATCGAATCCCTGCCATCTCGTCACTGTTCGGGGTGCAGGTTACCGGTTAATGGTGGATTAATATGATTAACGAAATACTCACAGGTTTAAAAAAAGCGAGACTAACTAAATCAGGCTCAATCAAATCTAATTGGGATAAAAAACGACTACGCTTTGCCTTAGTTTTATTTTTCCTCTCCTTAGCTATTCCTACTGCTGTTTTAATATTACAAGCCTATAGCCAACTTAAGTGGGAAGCATTCCACCACTACCGGGAACAGGCTGAAGAACTCTCAACACGAATTGATCTTCGCTATAAAGAACTGATAGAAAAAGAAAGCGCTCGTTCTTTTACCGATTATTCATTCCATAATATTGCAAAAAATAATAAGGCACAGTTTCTACAACGTTCCCCTCTTTCCGCTATGCCAGAAAACTCAAAGTTTCCGGGGTTGGTTGGCTACTTTCAAATCGATAATCATGGCAATTTCACTACTCCACTATTACCCCCCATTGCAGACACTCAATTATCTCAAAATAAAAATTATGGTATTTCTGCAGGCGAGAAAGGTAAGCGTAAGAACATTCAAAATGTTATTTATAAAATACTCAGCAAAAACAAACTTGTTAATGAACCCTCTATTCAAACTGCAGAAAAGAAAGATGATTATTTAAATGAGCAAGAAATAAAAGAAGAAGTTGTTGGCGAAAGAAGAACATACGAGTTAAACGATCAAAGCATAATAAGTCCAGATCGCTCATCAGCACCTTCATCAATAAGTATGTCTCCCGCGCTCACAGGCGGGAAAGTACATTCAGATAAAGAAGCGGGCGAACCTTCTGTCACTGCACAAGCTGCATTTGATAACTTACAAACTAAAAAATATAGTCCGCGTGATACTATTTCTAAAAGTTATTCAAAAGGAAGACAGCGTGTAGAAGATCTTAAACTAAAAAAACAATATCAAAAAGAATCACTAAAACAAAAAAGATTATTAAAAAAGGCAAAAGAAAAAAGTGAACAAAAAACAGTTAGCCGTCGCTATGAAAGTAACGTATTACCTTCTTACTCAACATTAGGTAATGCAAAGAGAAACAAGCCGAATGAAAAAGACTCTCAACTACGCGTAAATATGTTTGAGAGTGAAATTGATGCCTTTGAATTTAGCCTGTTAGAAAGCGGACAGTTTGTGTTGTATCGCAAAGTATGGCGAAATGGCTTTCGTTATATACAAGGGCTATTGATCAATAGCGATGTGTTTATCGATAAAATAATCAGCAAATCTTTTTATAACACAAACATATCAACAGCCAGTAATTTAACTATTGCTTACCAGGGTG
Organism: Gammaproteobacteria bacterium; assembly: GCA_030594815.1. Lineage (GTDB taxonomy): Bacteria > Pseudomonadota > Gammaproteobacteria > UBA6429 > Thiohalophilaceae > JAGLTQ01. The sequence goes on along the minus strand of JAUVEN010000021.1, from coordinate 16,342 downwards.
AAGTCTTATCTACTTTAAAACGAAAATCATCACCTCGATTCTATTCTAGCAATTACAGACCATCGGACTTTGATTCACAAAGACGTCAAAAGCTACAAGGTACATTATTATCACAAAACAAGCTATCCGCTGCTCTTGAGCAGATTGAACTTATATTTAGTGTAAATAAATTACCTGCAGGCCCGGGCGCATCTGTTGTTACCTGGCTGTCTATTATTATTTTACTTATATTATGCGGCGGATTTTTTATTCTTTATATACTTGGCTTAAAACAAATAAATTTAGCAAGACAACAACAGGATTTTGTTTCAGCTATCAGTCATGAGCTTAAAACACCTTTAACCTCCATTCGTATGTATGGGGAAATGTTACGTGAAGGATGGACTACTGAAGACAAACGTCAGCAGTATTATGATTATATCTTTGATGAAAGTGAACGTCTTACTCGATTAATCAATAATGTTTTACAACTAGCTAGAATGACACGTAATGAATTACCCGTTGATTTGAAGGAATATACTGTAGTAGAACTTATTGATACTGTTCGTTCAAAAATAAGCTCTCAGGTTGAACGTGCAAAATTTAAACTTGTTCTCGGTTGTAATGAATCAATTAATGATACGAAAATTCTTGCTGATGCAGATTATTTCATTCAAATAATAATTAACCTGGTTGATAATGCGATCAAATTTTCATCAAAGTCAGAAAATCTGCAAATTGATATTTCCTGCCAACGTCTTCGTAACAATAATATCCAGTTTACTGTTCGTGATTATGGTCCAGGTATAAACAAAGATCAGATGCGTAAAATATTTGATTTATTTTACCGCACTGAAAATGAATTAACGCGTGAAACGGTGGGCACAGGTATTGGTTTATCACTCGTACAGCAACTGGTTAGATCAATGCATGGCAAAATAGATATCATTAACAAAGAACCTGGAGCAGAATTTCAGTTAACTTTTAAAACCATCTGATTCAAGGCATTAAACTCACTATCAGCACAACCTTTATCCACATTGATAATAAAATAAAACCGGATAATGCAAATGCGTATAAACGATGCAAGATATGGTTATAGGTCGTATGAATGTAAGAATGTATATAACGCGTAATCACAAATGCCCACGCATGAATTACAAAATACTCTGCGCTTTGATTTAGTACAATGGCAATAAGGCAGACAGCATAAAATATAACAGGCAACTCAAGTAAGTTAGTGTAGTTTTGACTAATGGCAGTAACATTATCGGGCAGCTCACCGCCCCTGTTTAATTTAAAATATCTTGGTGAAATTTTCCGTAAACGTACCGCTTTAACTCGTACAACCAGCATTAAGTACATTATAAAAAACGTCAATAGAACTAATGCGGCCATAGGGTAAACCAAAGATAAAATCTTGCATTATTACTCCCTGTAAATAATTTTATACAACATTTCAAAAAAACACATTAATAGGCAGAACAGATTTAATCAATTCACTAATATTACTAAAGGCCTCTTCGCGGTAACTATTTTTTCTGTACAACATACCTATACGACGATTAGGTTTTGGATCGCTAAATTCTATGTAACGAATCTCATCTGCTTTTCTTGTTTTAGCCGGCACAGCTAATTCAGGAATTAACGTCATTCCCATTCCCTCACCCACCATATGACGTAATGTTTCCAAACTAGTGGCATGATACTGACCTTCTTCTTTTACACCAGCCAATAAACATACATCTAAAATATGTCCACGTAAACAATGGCCTTCTTCGAGTAACAATAATTCCTGGTTTGCAATATCACCAAAATTAATATGTTTCTTCTTGGCCAAATCATGATCTTTTTTAACAGCCAGACGAAACGGTTCTCTAAATAAATCCATCTCTGTAAATTCATGTTTTTCGATTGGTAACGCTAAAATAAGAAAATCGAGTTCTGCTTTTTGTAGTTTTTCCAACAGCACATGTGTTTGATATTCATAAAGCCAAATCTTTAGTTGTGGAAAAGATTTATTTAATGGTGGCATGATTACTGGCAATAAGTATGGCGCAATAGTTGGAATGATTCCTACCCGCACATCCCCCACCATGGGATCATGATAAAAATTAGCAACATCCTTTATAGTACGAATCTCAGCTAAAACAGTGCGTGCATGCTTTACTACTGCTTCACCTGCCTCTGTCATTGAGACCTGTCTATTATTTCTTTCAACCAGTAAAACACCAAGTTCTTCTTCCAGTTTTTTTAACTGGCCACTTAATGTAGGCTGACTGACAAAACATCGCTCAGCAGCACGGTGAAAGTGCCGTTCTTCGTCTACCGCAATTAAGTACTCAAGATCCCTTATATTCATACACACCACTAATTCATTCAAATACATTAATAGGTTTTGGCTATCATATTAGTAGATATAAACGATTTTATCAATCAGTCATATTTCCGGATAATACTCCCGTGCTTGAGGCAAAGGGTTCTGAACCATGCCTTACAACCTGTTTTAGTGAATACACTAAAGATTTTTAAAATATTAGAGAGGAAAATAAAATGGAAAATCGTCAAGGTCAAAATGTTCCACAAGTTACATTTCGTACTCGTGAAAACCACGAATGGGTAGATGTTACTACAGATGAAATTTTTAAAGATAAAACAGTTGTCGTATTTTCATTACCCGGTGCGTTCACACCGACTTGTTCATCGACACATGTACCACGTTATAACCAGTTAACACCCACCTTTAAAGAAAATGGTGTAGATGACGTTATTTGTGTTTCAGTCAATGATGCTTTTGTTATGGGTGAATGGCAAAAAGATCAACATGCAGATAACGTAACATTTTTGCCTGATGGAAATACTGATTTTACCGATGGCATGGGAATGTTAGTGGATAAGGAAGATCTTGGATTTGGAAAACGTTCATGGCGTTATTCGATGTTAGTTAAGAATGGCGTTATTGAAAAAATGTTTATTGAGCCAGATGTATCAGGTGACCCGTTTGAAGTTTCTGACGCAGACACAATGTTAAATTACATTGCGCCTAAAGCAGTAAAGCCAAGTAATGTGACTATTTTTACTCGTCCAGATTGTGCTTACTGCGCTAGAGCTAAAGCGAAGCTTAATGAAATGGGTATGCCATACGAAGAGCTTGTTTTAAACAAGGACTACACGGAATCTACATTGCGTGCAATTGCAGGTATCTCAAGTGTGCCACAGATATTTATTGATGGTGACTATGTAGGTGGTGCTGATAGTTTAGATGAATATTTATCGACTGACGCTGCAGCATAAATAATAAAGGGACATACTATTTGGTATGTCCCTTTTTTTTATTCTAACTATATCCCCAGTTTGCTCAAATCTAACTGTCCATCTTTCATTGGTGGGCACCAAAAGTAAGCGCCAGTAATGGGGTTGGTAAAATTGAAAAGAGCATCCTGAATACCATCATCATGACCTATCATTCTATTTAAGACTGCCTCAAAGGCATCAAATGATTTTCCAAAGGAGACAAAAATTAATCCACCATCCATTCCTTCCATCCAGGGCATTGAACGTCGAAGCATAAAGGCTTCTGGCTCAAAATTTTCCTGGGCGCTTCTTTTTACATGTGCAGATTCTGGAGCATCATCAAATTCTTCATTATCACTTACATGACGTCCAATCGTATTATCTCGTTCCTCTTCAGACATCAAATCCAGCATATTAAAATCATGAACCCACTGTTGTACGGCAACAAAACTGCCGCCATCCATGCCTTCACCCTGTCCTTGAATAATGGCAGCCTTTACCGCTTCATCGCCTTGCGGATTTTCAGTGCCATCTTCATAACCACTCAGGTCACGATTTTTATCATACTGACAACCTTCAACCACATCTGATAACTCAAATGCAGAAACTAATAGTTCTTCCAGCATTCTGGAACGATGCAGCAATTCACCCCGATCATTACCACGTAACCATAACCACAACGCACAAGGTGTAGATGGAATATCGAGACCAGCTGAAGTACTTACCGGCATCTGATGTAAGCCCTTAATTTCTGCTCCAAGCACCATCGTTAAAGATAAACCTAAACCCACAACGACTGATTGCCCATCAACAACTTCTTGCAGTTCTATCAGGCAGTCTTTCGCAGCTTCAGTATTAATTAAATCAAATGACATATAGCGTGCAAGCTGGGTTTCATCCGATAAAATGCCATTTTGAGTTGTGGTCATGAATATCCTCTCTTGAGATAGATTATGATTTTTAAAAATGAATTAGGCGTTTAAGAATCTAATTTTATCATCTCAGTGTACCCATCAATCAATATCAATTCATACTTTACTTTCTAAATGATAACGATTATTATTTAGATTATCGTTTATTAGCATCATCAAAAGTTAGAGAAATAATCGTGAAGAACATCATTTTGTCCGCAATAGTATTAGCCAGTGTAATTTTATTTTTTAAAAACAATAGCTTAGCCGAAGTTTCAGAAGAGATTGAACCAGCAGAAGTTACCATCGGGGAGCGTTTATTTCTCGAAACACGTTTCGCCCAGGCTTATTACGCAAATTCGAAAAAAGCCGATCCTGTATTAGATAAAATCATAACTTTTAAAGCGTCACTTAAAAGTCCTTTTACAGGAAAAACGATGAGTTGCCGTGCTTGCCACATGGTGGATGAACATAAAGACACACCTTCTGCCGGAATGCGCAGCTATGCAGATTATGCCAGACGCCCTCCCGTCCCAAATCGTGCTGATGCCGCAAAAACATCCGGACGAAATTCAATGTCAATGGTTAACATCTCTCTTCCTTTTCAAGGTCATAAAGATCAGGGTGCTGTTTTTCATTACGATGGAGAATTTAACAGCATGGAAGATCTCGTTCGCGCAACCTATACCAGACGAAATTTTGGTTGGTTAGTTGGTGAAGAGGATCACGCGATAGAGCATATTGCAAAAATCATTCGTAAAGACAATGGCGAAGGAGAACTTGCACAAGAATTTGGCGGACGCTACTCAACTTTATTGAAAGGAACAGATAAAAATTTAGCAGAAAAATTTAAGCTACCGGCTAAATATCGAATTGATGTTTTGAAAGCAACGGACAAAGAAATTTTTAATACGGTAGCTAAATTAGTTGCTGCCTACGTGACCAATCTAACCTTTCAAGTTGATAAAGAAGGTAACTATGTTGGAAGTCCTTACGATGCCTTTCTTAAAAAGAATCATCTCCCACGAAAACCAGGCAAAAATGAATCTGTAAAAGCCTATAGTTCACGTTTATTAAAAGAGATTAATAATTTAAAACAACCTCTTTTTATTACAAAAGATGAAGGTAAATTTTCTAGTCATAAACAAGAGTTTGTTTTCGAAAGAAAAGAATTACAAGGTATGAAACTGTTCTTTAAAAAAGGTACAGCAAAGTCCACAGGTGGGAATTGTGTTAGCTGTCACGCAGCACCACACTTCTCTGATTTTGGCTTTCACAATACAGGGCTAGCACAACAAAATTATGATGAACTGCATGGTCAAGGGGCCTTTAAGAAATTAGTGATTCCAGGACTAATGAAACGCAATAAAAATCATAATGAATTTTTACCCGCCACGTCAAAACATAAGATAACAACTTCTCGTTTTCGCAGCATAGCCGCTAAAGATAAACCAGGCTATACCGATCTCGGTTTATGGAATATATTTGCTAATCCTGACATGCCTGCACCACAGAAAAAATTAAAAAATATTATGTGTTTGCAAAATAAAGCCGTGGACAATACATCTTGTTCTACAACAGTATTGCTAGAGAAAACCATTGCCGCCTTTAAAACGCCGGTATTAAGAGATTTAGGTCATTCAAACCCTTATATGCACACAGGAAAATTTATTAACTTACAACAAGTTGTGCAGTTTTATATAACAAGTAGTGCACAAGCGAAAAACAATAATTTAAGAAATTCTGAAAGCGCATTAAGAGAAATAAATTTATCTGCAAAAGATGTGCAACCTCTTGTCGCTTTTCTAAAGTCGCTGAATGAGGATTATGACTAGAATATGTACTAAAACGTACAGATATTATGTATTTAACTAACTATACTTGGCTAAGTACTCGCTGTTATATGCAGGAATCAAAAATGCAAAAAGCTACCGCAGAAAAAGAATTGCCTCCCGAATTTATAACCGCCTATCGTGGTAGTTTTACTTCGATGATGCGTTGGCCGCATTTGGATGAATTTTGGGATGTTTTAAAACAACAAGCGGATGACAGTTGGTATATCTATGCTGTGGGAGAACAACCTCCTGAAGCACCGGCCTCTAAAGACAAGCTCCTGTCCTTTATTAAAGAAATCGATATTTTGCTACACAAAGATCATGACGAGGACTATTGCGGCATTGTTTATGCTGATGATAAAACGACTCCTTTATTCATTAAAATCTTTGATCCTAATAATCTCGGCGTCTCTTGTGGCTTTAGTGACAACCCACCAATGCCTGGCTGGATATTGTCAAAGCTACAACCCATCGAATTAGAAGCAGCTTTAAATCCACCTAACAATCGACGCCGTTGGTGGAAAGAAATATTCGGCTAAAATCAGCCGGCTTCCTTTATTCTCGTAAATATCAATACGTTATCTATTTTATCGTATATAAACTCAGTATTAGTCATGTAATATATTGCTAAAGTGATTTTTGCTTCTGTCGCTATATATTTAGGTGTGTAAGTTAACCGTCATTTATCACCTGAGTTTACATGTTAAATAAAAATAATAATCCAACCTACCTTGTTAGCTCGTTTCAAAAAAGTTCGCTATTAGCGGTTATCACGACAGCCATATTGATGAGCATAATGCTTATCATTCTTGAATTTCATACATTTTCAATAGAAGTAGAACAACTCGAAGAAAAACATCCTGATGTGATAGTTCAACTAACCAGTAGGTTTAATGACACAAAAAAACTGAACATCGATACTACATACTTAAACATATTATCCAAACCGTATAGCAATGCGGAATTACTCAGCTGTATTCGTAATGCACTCGATAAAATAAAAACTCCTCTTAACGAAGATAATGGATAATATTGTTGGCCATTTCCTCAGTCAGAAGAAATTTTTATTTCACAGAAAATCTAAAAAATCAGGGTATACCTCAATAAAAAGAGAATATTCCTTTCCTGTATAATAGTGTGCAACTTTGCACAATAACCTGTTATTTAAATTAAGTATCATCTTATGCCGCATACCAATACATGGGAAAAAAAGGGACTTCTTCGGAAATTCACCGGAAATATCCAACCTGAGGAAATTCTATCTTCAAATTTTGCCCTGCATGAACATCCCTGTTTTGAGAAAATTTCATACATTATTAATGACTTTACTGAAATAAGCGGTGTTTTGCTCAACTCCAGCCACACAAAAATATATGCCTCAACGGACGACATCATCTCCGAAACCAAAGGTAAATTTGATATAGCGATAGTCGTCAACCAGGACTCCCTTATTGATCTGGCAAATAGCTACCGTAATGAAATGAAAAACCGATATTTTAAATGTGAAATATTCAAAACAGTTGAAGATGCTCAAAAGTGGGTTGAGTAAATAATTTTCAAGCCCCAGCCAAACCTTTAAACAGCAATAAGACAATAAAAATCAAATAGTTAAAGAACTAAACAACGTGTTTTTCTTAATTTACCTACCCAATCTACTTTCTAATATTACAAAATAAGCAGGTTTCTACTTGCCTGAAATTTCTATCTCTACTATTCTAAGGAGAACTTTTGGAGTACTTAATTCTCTCCAATTTCTTTTCGTTTTTTACCGTATGAAGACAACCTACATGACTATTTCTAACAACAAGCATCCCGCTTTTTGGGAGCGCGCAATTATATTGGTCGATATGAATGCTTTTTTTGCATCTGTCGAGCAATTCGATAATCCCTGTTGGCGTGGACGGCCTATTGCCATAACAAATGGTCAACAAGGTACCTGTATTATTACCTGTTCCTATGAAGCCCGTGCTTATGGTGTAAAAACGGGGATGCGTTTAAAAGAAGCCTGGAGCAAATGCCCAGAGCTCATTCAATGCCCTGCCCGACCAGAACGGTATGCAGCCATTTCCTCAAATATTATGTTTGCTCTGCAAGATATAACGCCTGACGTCGAAGTCTTTTCCGTTGACGAAGCTTTTCTTGATGTCACTAAATGCCAGAAGTTACTCGGCTCTCCTGAACACATTGCAAAGCTTGTTAAACAAACGGTGTTTAATGCATCTGGCTTATTATGCTCAGTAGGTATTAGTGGAGATAAAACAACAGCAAAGTATGCTGCCAAACAAAATAAGCCCAATGGTTTAACCGTTGTTCCTCCATGGCAAGCAGAACACTATTTAAAGCATGTTCCTGTTACAGACATCTGTGGTATCGCAAAAGGTGTTGGACGTTTTTTAAATGAACGAAACGTTTATGTTTGTGGTGACATGGCGCAACTGCCTATTGGTGAACTTGCTCGTCGCTTTGGTAATCCGGGTAAACGTATTTGGTATATGTGTCAGGGAGCCGATCCGGTTCAAGTTGAAACACAGGTAACAGAACCAAAATCAATTGGACATGGCAAAGTTATTCCTCCTAATACGACAGATAAAAATATTATCCTTACTTACCTGTTACACATGAGTGAAAAAGTAGGTGCACGTTTACGTCGACATAATTTAAAAGCACAACACTTTTCAATTAGCTTACGAAATAGTAATGAATGGATTGGTGAGAAAACTAAAAGTGTTCATCCTACTCAGGATGGCCGGTTAATTTATCAACTCAGTATCCTAACCCTGGAACAGCATTGGAAAGGTGAGGGCTTGCACCAGGTGCAAATCACCGCCACTGATCCCCAACCGGTTAATGGTCAATTGGAACTGTTCAATGAAACAACATCAACGTCGAATCAAAGTAACACGGTAATGGATAATATTAATCAAAAGTACGGTGAGTTTTGTTTAGCACCTGCACGCCTGCTGCAACGTTCAACAATGCCAAATGTAATTGCACCTGCATGGAAGCCCTTTGGCCATCGACAAACGATTGATAATACCTGTAGTAATAAAACCTGTAGCGATAAAGTCTAATGTGTGGCGGTGTTTACTACAGTCACAACGGACAAGACATTCGGGTTTATTTTCCAAATCCAAAAGCAACCTTGCCTGTTATAACAAAAAGGAAAGCGATTGAGTTATTACCCTGGGGACGACGCAAAGAACAACAAGGTCACCTCCCCATGGGTGGCTGGGCACGACTCGATTCCATATATGCCGGACGTTGGGATAAATGGTTCCCTACCCCGGTTAAGATTCCTGTTAAACAATTTATGGAAAAAGATATCCAAGGCAATAGTCATTGGTTTGATTTAACTAAGGGGCAATTTGTTCAAGGACTGATTGCGAGAGATAAATATGAGCAGCGAGTTTACGTTGTGACCATCACACCCGAGTTGGCTGATGCCGTACACGATCGCTGGCCTCGTATACTTTCAGCTATTTAAATTTTTCTTTGCAGGCTTCACTAATAACACTTTTAAATCAATAAGTTAAAAGGCTTCTGGCAATCTCAACTGGAAGAACCTTATCTAGTGGTATACCCTAGTATTAAGCTATCATGGCATATGATACTTTAAATGATAATAAATATTTTAATGTATATATTGAGTCCGATATCACTCCCCCTGAGTGCTCGGTCAAAATTAATAATAGATCATAAAAAGGGCATATTTATCTACTTGTTCAAGACTTACCTTGTTAAACATTTCTTTCTGCCTTACTTAAAAGGCAAAAGGGCATCCCTGTATTATGTTCTATAAATCCACATTAATAACGCTCAGCATAATTACACAAATACTGCCGAAAATAGCTTTAGCTCAAGAATCAACAACGTCTCAATTAACTGAAAGTGACTTTTTTAATGATTTCCCCGTTGTACTTACTGCAACGCGACTAAAGCAGTCAAAAAATAACTCCCCTACTGCCACCACGATTATCGACCGTGAAATGATTGATGCGTCAGGCTTCACTGATATAGTGGATTTATTAAGGTTAGCGCCCGGCATGCTGGTGAACTATGACAGTGGACATATTGGAAATGCAGGTTATCAATTCCTTTATGATCGCTATACAGTAAGATTTCAGGTTCTGGTTGATGGTATGTCAGTCTACACACCAATATTCGGTGAAATGCCATGGACACAACTCGGTATCACTATTGATGATATTGAACGCATCGAAGTTATTCGTGGTCCCAGCTCAGCAAGTTACGGCCCTAATGCAATGACAGGTGTTGTCAGTATTATCACCCGACATGCTGCGTTAGATAAAGGTTTAAAGTTTAAGGTTTACCAGGGTGTAAATGGACGTAGTGAGCAATATGCCACTATGGGTAACAGTAATGGTAACTTTGATTACAAGTTATCACTTGGTGCAAGAAAAGATGATGGTTTCGAAAAAAGGCATGATAGTAAAGAATTATCAATTGCAAATTTTAGGGGAGATTACCAGGCAAGTAATAATGATGTTATTACTTTTTCTCTTAACTACAATTCAGGTGATTATCAGGAAGACGGTGCAGAAGGGCTAAATGAGACCACGCCGGATCACATAAAGCGTATTCAACAAGTATCAGGCCAAAGTAAATGGATACACAGTTTTGCTGACGGTGACTCCTTCACATTGAACTATTATCAGCAAACTTATAAAGACAGAAATGTTTACATTGGAGACTATAATAGTTATAGCTTAGGTTTTGTACCTATAGATGAAAGTGTAACCACTAATCGAAAAAACCTTGAACTCTCTTATTCCACATATTCTGACAGGTATAATTTAACCTTAGGTGCGCTTTACAGAGAAGATAATACAATTGCGCCACAATATTTATTCGAAAAAGATATTGATATAGCTACCAGTCAGATTTTTATAAATACTGAGTTGCACTTAAATAAAGATAATATTCTTAATCTGGGTGTACTACATGATGATAATGATACAGGTGGTGCAACCACATCACCACGCATTGCATTAAACCACCATATTAACAAAAATCATACGGCTCGCATTTCATATGCCGAATCAACACGTAGCCCTTTTGTGTTTGAAGAATATACCAATTACGTAGTATACGTACCCGACTTGTCCAATGATTTGACCATATGGAGTGACCTGTCTGATTTAAAACCTGAACGGATTAAATCTTTCGATGTTGGTTATATCGGCACATTGAATAATAGCGCGACAGAAATTGATATTCGTATTTATAAGAACTGGCTTACCGATATTATTGTAACTGATGAGACCATTGGATTCGGCGGCTTTTTGCAAGGCAATGAGTTCAGCCTAACGGGATTTGAAGCAACACTTTCTCATAAATTTAAGAATACTAAAGCTACACTTAACTATGCCAGAACGATTATCAAAGCAGGTAGCTTACAATACGGTAATCCTACCCAGTATGAAACAGGCGCACCCGAAGATATTATTTCATTACTCATCATGCATAACTTCGGCAATAAGATTAACGGCTCACTTGGATATTACTATACAGGTAGTTACCAGCAACTTTGTTGTGAAATAGATCAACAAGCCCCAAGAAATCGTCTCGACCTTACTCTTTCAAAAACGTTTAAACTTTCAGGATACAATTCAAAAATAAAGTTTGTACTGCAAAATGCGACTAATGAAGAAATCGACACCCGACTACATAATAATTATGACCGACAAGGGTATATCAGCTTTAGTTTAGAGCTATAAATACATAACATATTCTTTTGAATAACTATTATATTAAGTTTTTCTTAACCCCTTTGCCTGCAATAACAAGGTTGGGATTCTTTTGCCTTTTATTAATGCCAGCACTATCTTACTCACAGGAGCGTATCCTGGTTGTTATGAGTAGCCAGGGAGAAATTTACCAGAACTTTTACTCTACGTTAAAAGATAAAATTCAGAAAAACATTACAATATCTCAAGCCAGCATCTCTGCTATCAATAATGAAACATTAAATCATCATGATTTAATTATTTCCATTGGTTATAAATCAGCAAAAGTAATATCAAAATACAAAATAGAAATACCTGTCGTTTATTCTTTAATACCAGACAATGAGTCATTGCGAAGTGATATTCCCTGCAAGAAAGAAACCTGTTACAAAATATACATAAATCAGCCGGTTAATCGATATATAAAACTATTTAAAGCCCTGTTCCCTAATGGAAAAAATTTAGTCTTTGCAACCACAAAAGAAAAATCAAAAATATCACAACAGGTTAAAACATCTTCTGAAAATTTCCACGTCATCTACAAAGAATTCCTTATACAACAAAATCAGAATATACCCAGAACTTTCATAAGAAATTTAAATAACAATGATGTTTTACTGGCACTACCAAACTCTAAGATATACAACGCAAACAGTGCGAAAAACATCCTTTTGTCGACTTACCATGCAAACGTACCAATAATTGCATATTCAAAATCCTTTGCTAAAGCCGGCGCACTAATCAGTTTATATTCAAGCATTGACAATGTTGCGGAAAAGACGGCAAGCACAGCTAATAAAATTTTCAATGATGCGCCTCTAAAACAAAAAGAATACTACCCGGATGAATTTACCATTGAGATAAATTATGCCGTCGCACGTTCTTTGAATATAAACATCGAACCGGAAAGCGTAATAAAGAGAAAAATAAAATGATAAGCCCCCGATTTAGAACAAAGGTTCTTTTTGTTACCGTGTTGCCGGTAGTTATAACAGCGCTTATTCTTGCTTTTATACTTATATCTGGAAGAATTGATGAGTTTAACAAAAGAACTCTTGAAAAAGGCAATAACATAGCAAGCTATATATCTCTTATGAGCGAGTACAGTATTTTTTCAAATAACTTCTCATATCTGGAAACTACACTTTCACATACATTAAGCCAGCAAGATATTGTTGCCATCTATATTAAAGACAAAAACAACTCAATTGTACTGGAAAGAATTAATGATAATTATGAAAATATTAATATAAATAACTTAAATACAGAAACTCATAAAATATTTACCTCGACTATTATAAAAACATCGATTGAAATTAATGATCTAAATAATGAATTGAATAAACGCTCTGGCACCAGCCCCATAGTTGGTACTGTTAATGTTGTTATGAGCCTATACAATGCAAACTTACTCAAGATACAAATTATAAGAAATGGTGTTTTTACAACATTATTTTTAACTCTGGCGACAATATTTATTGCACTACTCTTTTCACGCAGCGTAACTAAACCTATCAACCGAATCTACACCGATGTAAACATAATAAAACAGGGCGATTTACAACATAGGATCCCTATCAATTTTTCGGGAGAACTTGCTGAACTGGCAAAAGGTATTAACGATATGACTTCATCGCTTGAAGTCGCTCAATCGAAAGAGAAACTGCGTACTGATGCGTTAGTTGAAGCTAAACAAGAAGCCGATCGTGCAAATCGGGCGAAAAGTCTATTCTTGTCGAGCATGAGTCATGAAATGCGAACACCAATGAATGCTATTCTTGGTTTCGCTCAACTCATTGAGCTTGATGCAAAAGATGAACTTACAAAAGACAATATTCAAGAAATTAATCATGCAGGTAAACATTTATTAGAATTGATTGATGATTTATTAGAGTTATCAGAAATAGAAGCCGGTAAAGTGAATTTATGCATTGAGACTAATAAGCTTAAAAACATCCTTGATTTTTGCTTATCAATAGTAAAAGCCTCTGCTGAAAAAAGGTCAATCCAAATAGATAACAAAGTTGATTCGCTACCGGATATAAATATATATGTGGACGATAAACGATTTAAGCAAGTCGTATTAAACTTGTTGTCTAATGCTATTAAATATAATAATGAAAACGGGAGTGTGATACTAAATTATTCTCTTGAAGATGAAAAAATGCTCTGCCTCTCAATTACCGACACAGGAAAAGGCATAGACTCCCTTCATCATGCTAATATTTTTGATCACTTCGATAGAGCGGGACAAGAATGCTCTAATATTACTGGCTCAGGTCTGGGTTTGGCGATATCCAAAAAATTAATAGAAAAAATGAATGGGTCTATCGGCTTCGAAAGTACAATCGGAGAAGGAAGTCGTTTCTGGGTTAAGATTCCTTTATCGTGAATACCCACTATTGTCTATGAACGACCTCAATAACAACTTATACATCGTTAATACAATTTCACTACTGTAGAAACAAAAAAGGCTCACGCGTTAACGTAAGCCTTTAATTTGTTTGGTGCGTCACCAGAACGTATAAAGTACGTTAGGGGATGCAGAATAAAACACGAAGTGGTTTTACTGCCGAGGCACGATTATTCGCTTCCCTCACCCCTTCGGGGCCGCCTTCACCCTACATTCCGCCAATACTCGCTGACAGTCGCTGAGCATTTATTTAACTCTACAAAATATAGATAAGTATTGCTCGCTTAAGTTTATAACCGCTATACTAAATCTACAGATAAGCAGATACCTCCCCCAATATTATGCATATCGGTTATTTATCAAAAAATAATAATTAATTCACGGGTAATAATAATGGATCCAATTTCTCTCGCTCTTTCCACATACCTTAATCATGTTCAAGTGAATGTTCACCAACAAGTTACTGATATAATGGGAACAGAAGTACAAGCTGTATCAATTAAATATGAAGGGCTTAATATTTCCTATCAACATCAAATATGGAAAATAAAAGATAAGAGTGTATGTAACAACTATAGAAATCAATTAGCTCATTATTCTACTTGTACTATAAAAGCAAAAAGACTTTTTAACAGTCTATGTAATGAGCTAAATAAAAAGAAAAGTACGCATTGGAAGCATAAAAAAATTAAAAACATGTATTGTAATGCAGCGATATCATATAAACCTGTGATTGCAAGTATTAAACCAGCATCGAATGAAAGCCCACTCCAACTGGCACGCAAAGAATGTAATCAAGCTATTGTCGCAGCAATGGGAACAGATAATAGATCGTTAGAGTTAGAGCAAAAAGAAATATGTGGAAGATATAATCGTCTAGCGAAGCAGTAAGCATAACCACACTACAATATTGCTACACTACTCATATAAGTAGTTGAAATAAATACTATTTAACCAGATTCGTAGTGGCTAATAGTCTTATTTAGCCTTTTAATTTCAACAACTTAAAAGGCCCGCCCTCACCCTACATTCCGCCAAAACTCGCTGATGTTTGCTGAGCATTAATTTAACTCTACAAAGTTTGATTTAACAATAATTTTTCGTAATTTATTGGCAGATAGCCCAATTAGGGCTATACTTATCACCTGATGATATGTGTTGGATAGCATGTGAAACGTGATACTGGTCTAGACACTCTGCTAAACATGGATGGTTACATACACGTTTTAAGCAATAAATACTGGTGGAAGATAGAAGCTAGTCTGACAGATGTTACTGCTGAAAGACCACACGGTATTAGTTATTGCCTAACCTTCCATGACAATCATAGCACACGTATTTTTGGAATGGATAACGCACATATTCCGAAAAATAGACGCAAAGGTTTTCATGGTCGAATTGTTGAATATGACCATGTACACAACGATGAAAAGGATAACGGTACACGATATGCTTTTATTAGTGCAGAAAAATTATTGGATGATTTTTTGAGACGTGTGGAAGAAATTATGGAAGAAGTTAGTAGATAGAAACGAAGGTTAATATAATGAAGAGAATTAAAATAGGTATTATGTCTACTAAAGACGTACGCAAGCGCATAATTGATATAGCTGCAGGTCGCTATGTGCCTAAGCGTGGCGAGCCTAAAGTATGGTTTAATTCTATGAAATCATTATCTGAGGTGTTGAGTGATAATAACCGCGAATTATTAAAAATCATAGCTGATAGTGAGCCAGAAAACATTCAAGAATTAGCAGATATAACAGGGCGTAAAGCTTCTAACTTAGGTCGAACATTAAAAACCTTCGAGCATTATGGCTTTATTAAAATGATTAAACATTCTCGCTCTAAAAAACCTGTAGCTATTGCGACTGAATTTGATATACGTATGCGAGCATAAAAAACTCAATGCGGTCGTATTGTTCGGCTTAACTAAATGCATTCGAATATTTACGAGGTAACACTTAAAAACATGTGTTTCTTGATTACTGCGGACATGCGGACGGGACACCGCTTTTTAATTAACTGAGCGGCTAAAAATAAAAAAGCCTTATTAAACAACAAGGCTTAAGAACGATCTTTATTTATAAATGAAAGATCGTTATTAAATATTGTATTAACTCTTTATCACTGGTTAAAATTTAATCCCTCCGGCACCTTTAT
>JAUVEN010000050.1 GCA_030594815.1 Gammaproteobacteria bacterium | reverse complement strand
TATGCCAAAGATTATGTGGAATGTATGTGGCGGATACTGCAAGCAGAAAAACCAGATACCTATGTATTTGCAACAGGAAGAACAGAAAGAGTTCGCGATTTTGTTGAAATGACCTGTAAGGCGCTTGATATCACTATTGAGTGGAAAGGTTCAGGTGTTGATGAAATTGGTGTTGACAGTAAAACCGGTAAAACCATTATTAAAATTAATCCTGAATTTTACCGGCCTGCTGAAGTTGAGTTATTAATCGGAAACCCGGAGAAAGCGAAAAAAGAACTCGGTTGGGAACCCAGCACATCATTGGAAGAGCTTTGTGCCATGATGGTTGAGGCAGACTTGCGTCGAGTAAAAAGCGGAGTCTCTTTCTAGTATTATGCTTACCCTGGTAACTGGAATTGAAGGGTTTACAGGACATTTTGTTCGGGCAGAGTTAGAAGCAAATGGACATACTGTCGTTGGTCTAAGCAGCGACCTTACAGATGCAGATGCTATAGCAAATGAAGTTTTAGATTTACAACCTGAGGCGGTCATTCACCTTGCTGGCCTGGCATTTGTTGCTGAAAATAATGCCAATGCTTTTTATGATGTGAATTTAATAGGAACACGTAATCTTTTGGACGCGCTTTCAAAGCATGCATCTAAACTATCCAATGTTCTTGTTACAAGCAGTGCCAATGTTTATGGAAATTCTACTGCTGGGATGCTTGATGAAAGTGTGAATCCAAATCCATCGAATGACTATGCTGTCAGCAAGTTAGCAATGGAATATATGACGCGTTTGTGGAGTAAAAAGCTTTCGTTCTGTATTGTGCGGCCGTTTAATTATACCGGTGTAGGACAGGATGGCAGGTTTCTTATTCCCAAGATAGTAAGGCATTTTCGTGACAGGGAACGGGTTATTGAGTTAGGGAACCTTGATGTATGGCGAGAGTTTGGTGATGTTAGAACGGTTGCAGCAGTTTATAGAATGCTAATTGAAAATTGTCCCGTGGGTGAGACCTTAAATGTATGTACCGGGCAGACTTATTCACTAAAAGAAGTTATTACACTTTGTGAAAAACTCACCGGACATAAAATTGAAATTAAAGTGAATCCTGAGTTTGTCAGAGAAAATGAAGTCCGGGAATTAAAAGGAGATAATAGCCGGTTATGTAAACTGGTTGATAATTTTGATTTATATACGTTTGAAGAAACACTAAGCTGGATGTTAGAGGCTGGTTAAATTAACTACTTCATATTTTTGGATTGTCGCCAAAGTTGGAAAGTAGCATGTTTTTTATAAGCTCCGCTTAAAACATAATTTAAAACATTGCGTAAACGGTAGAACCAAACGACAGATTCAATGCGTATTATTTCTTTTCCATTCTCATCAAAAAATACAATTGTTGGGCTGTAGTTTATATCCAGTTGCTCTGCCCATTTCCTAACGGATATTTTTTTCCCGTCGGGTGTCAGTAGCGGTTGTGTACTATGCATATCAAGTTGTACCGCCTCTAATTTTAATATCTGTACTTCAATTTCGGGTCTTGTAAAGGGACCACCATGTAAAACATCACAGGCATGACAACGTTTACGTTCAAATACAACCATTAGTGGTCGTTCAGCTTTTATACGGCTGCGATCCAGAAGGTAAGGGGGAGGATTAAAGGCATCATTTATATTAAGCTCTTCTTTACCAAAACCCAGCGCTAATTCGGCTCTTGCCATGTAATTACGAAAGGATTCTTTTTTATAATGTTCATCTGCAACATATTCCAATGCAGCTCGAAATTGATAAGGAGGACGATAGCCACGTAAAAGTAAGACCTCTTTTCCCTCGGTATTATAAAAAAGAGTGGATGGTGTGAAGTTGGTATTTTTTAATGCTGAAAAGCTTTTCTCGGTATATGTTTTACCGTCAAGATTAATAACAGGTCGTTGGCCTTTTATATTAACAGCGATAACATCAAAGTTTTTCCTGGTGTATTTAACTATATCATCCTGCCCCCAGTTCTTTGACAAATGTGCTTTGCAATAAGGGCAAAACTTTTGTCCAAAATAAATAATAATGCCTTTTTTATTTTGTTCTTTTGCTTCTTCTATATCTGCTTCTAACTCGAGAAAACTGAGCTTGAACCAGTCAGGAAGAACCAGGGCATAATCTAAAGGGGTATCATCAAAGGTAATGTCATCACCGTTTGCTGCATAACCGAGAGTTACAAAAGCAAATAAGCTTAATATAATTAAAGAGCTTAAAGATTGTTTTATAAAAAGCTTAGATTTAAACATCTGTTTCATTTGTAGAAAATTATTTTTTTCTAATTAACTCAGAATCAGTTGGTTCGTGACAAGGGCGTTGAAAATAACAAGTTAAAAAACATGTACCGGCGGTTAAGAACCAAAACAGGAAAAAGCCAATAGTATACCCACCCATTCGGCTTATAGGTTCGTAACCACCTACTGCCATTAATAGCTGTGGATCAAATGCAGTAAAAAACAAAATAGTTGCGGCACCGGCAGTGAGAAATGATGGCCAGAGTACCGCGATAACTTTTTGTACGGTAGGGATATTTTGTTCTGATGACGCCATATGTATATCTCCTGATTTTCAGTTTATATTTATTGTTATTTTGAATTTAAATGCCACTGAGTTTGTTTGGGCAATGTAACCCGTCCATTTATACGCCAGTTTTTTTCTTCGGGCTCTAAAATAATGAGCCAACTCCCCCTTTTTACTGTTTTCAGACGTCCGGTATAACTTTTTTCATCGGGTGCAAGAAATAGTGTAACAGTTTGATCGTAATTTGCACGAGTAGTGTGAGCGAGTTGCATGGTTAAACGAGGTGGTAGCTTCGACATCTTACCGCTTAAGTTTAGTGTAACGGTTTGGGTTAACTGGTCCCAACTAACGTCCGCACTTAAATCCATTTCGCGAGCTTTTTGCTCGAGCTCAAGTGTTTTATTAATTGCTAAACCTGCTTTGTAGTAGTCATCCTTTACTAATCCATCATCCGTTTTTACTGCAATAATAATGGTAATAGTTCCTGCGATAACTGCAACGGCAGGGAAGAACATGAGAAACCAGGGCCAAAACTGTTTGTACCAAGGTGGAATGGGTGGTGGATTAGTTGTGTTATTTGTCATTTCAAACCTTATTTTTTCGATTTCATTTTATAAACAATTATTTAGCGAGTGGCCCAATAAAGCGAGCTTGTTCAACTACAGCGAGATCAGGTTGGTCTATTGAGTCTAGATAAAAGTTTACAGCACTGCTGGTTTTTTTCAGGTTAACAGGATCAATTTGTATGCGAACAGCCAGGCTAATCACCTCACCGGATTCGATTTTAATTTCAGTTTTGGGTTGAATGAAGATCATATCTTTTAAACCATCTACGCGTAATTTGTACTGGTGATTTTTCGTATCCATATTAATGAGCTTTAAGGTATAAATATTTTCAACCAAACCATCTACTGTTTCTCTATACAGAGCATTGCGATCACGAATAATATCCAGTTCCAATGGAATACGCGTTGCGATGCTATAAATTAATGCTAGTGAAATAAGAACCAGAAGCGATGCATAGACAACAATTCGAGGTCTAAGCATGTGTGTGGTTTTTCCATCAATACGGTTTTGTGTGGTGTATTTAACCAGACCTTTTTCATAGTTCATTTTACCCATGACATCATCACAGACATCAATACAAGCAGCGCAGCCAATACACTCATATTGTAAACCTTCTCTAATATCTATCCCTGTCGGGCATACCTGAACGCATAAGGTACAGTCGACACAGTCACCCAGGTCTTTTTCTTTTGGATCATCGCTTTTCTTGCGTGCACCACGTGATTCACCACGTTTTTCATCGTAGGAAATGATCAATGTATCTTTATCAAACATGGCACTTTGGAAGCGCGCATAGGGGCACATATAGATGCATACTTGTTCACGCATCCAACCTGCATTACCGTAAGTGGCGAAGCCGTAAAAAATGATCCAGAAGGTTTCCCATGGGCCAAGGGAAAACTGAAATAATGCATGTCCTAAATCGACAATGGGCGTGAAATAACCGACAAAGGTGAAGCCCGTCCATGCAGATAAGGTTAACCATAAAAAGTGTTTAAGTGCCTTGGTAGAAAACTTGCGTGAGTCCATCGCACTGTTATCAAGTTTTATTTGTTGATTACGACTGCCTTCAACTTTACGTTCGATCCATAAAAAAACTTCCGTCCATACGGTTTGTGGGCAGGCATAGCCACACCATAAACGCCCGGCCAGGGCAGTAAAAAAGAAGAGTGAAAGTGCCGCGATAATAAGTAATGCAGCAAGATAAAAGAAATCTTGTGGCCAAAAAGTTAAGCCAAATATGTAAAATTTACGTGCAGGTAGATCAAATAAAACAGCTTGATGGTTATCCCAACGTAGCCATGGCACAAAATAATAACCACCTAATAAAACGAATACACCTAAAGTACGTAAACGTGCAAAGACTCCAGTGACTTTACGCGGGTAAACTTTTTTATGCTTGGCATAAAATTCTTCTGAATCAGTTTCAACATTGTTTTGATCATTGCTATTAGGAGTTTGCGTCATAGGAGAAAAAGTCTTCAGTTAGAGTTGCTTGATAATAACAAGCTTATACAAAAAACACATGGTAAAAAATAAGAACATTAAAATAAAAAAATGCACTGAATAACCCGTAAAAACCCGGGCTAAACAGCGCATGATTAAAAGCTTACTGGTTTCGTAAACTATAGATATAAGCAGATAACAAATGTACCTTATCTTCACCAAGGAAGTCGCGATGCGCGGGCATTACGCCGGTACGACCTTTAGCGATAGACTGGGCAATGATGCCTGCTGAGCCACCATATAACCAAACATTATCAGTCAGGTTTGGTGCGCCCATGGCTTTGTTACCTTTACCATCAGCACCGTGACACGCAACACACATGACATCAAACTGAGCTTTACCGGCTTTTGCCATAGTTTCATCATGTTTACGGCCACTTAGACTAATAACATACTGGGTAACATCTTTAACGCCTTGTTTACCGATAGCGGCTTCCCAGGGGGGCATGGCACCTATACGTCCATCAAGGATAGTGGTTTTAATGTCACCTGCTTTACCACCCCATAACCAGTCGTTATCTGCAAGGCTTGGAAAACCTCTGGCACCACCGGCATCAGATGCATGACATGTTGCACAGTAGTTTAAGAATAAACGCTGACCCACTTTAGTAGCATTAGTATCTTTTGCTAATGTAGCAATATCTTGCTTGGCAAATGCGGCAAAAATTGGGTCATAGGTCTTGTTAGCATGTTGAATTTCTTCATCATACTGCCCTGTTTGTGACCATCCAAGAGTGCCTTTGTAGTTACCCAGGCCAGGATAAAGAACCAGATAAACCAGAGCAAAAACAATAGTGATATAAAACAACCATAACCACCAGCGTGGTAGTGGATTGTTATATTCTTCTAAGTCATCGTCCCATTTATGACCAGTAACATCACCCTCTTTCGCTTCATTTGCGCTTGTTTTGCTTGCCCATTTTATTAACCAGTAACATGCCAGGATATTTACAATTGTAATAAGAGAAATATACCAGCTCCAGAAATCACTCATGGTGGTCTCCTTTTTTATTATCATCGAGCGGATGCTCTACTTCGTTAAAAGGTAGTTGAGAGGCATCATGAAAACGGCGTTTAGTTTTACCGCTAAATGCCCACCAAACAATCCCAATAAATACCGCAAACAAAACCACGGTATACCAACTTCTAATATCATTTAGATCCATGGTTTACCTCCTTGCCTTGATTGCAGTACCGAGCTCTTGTAAATAAGCAACAAGTGCATCTAACTCTGTTTTATCTTTAACATCATTTTCAGCACTGGCTATTTCAGCTTCACTGTAGGTCTCACACTTATTACAGGTTGCTGAAATAAGCGTGTTCATGACACTCATTTTTTTAGCTGTTAGTGTGCCATCAACCTTATTTTCTGATAACCAGGGGTAACTTGGCATATTTGATTCAGGCACAACATCACGCGGATTGGTTAAATGCACACGATGCCAGTCATCTGAATAACGACCACCTACACGCGCCAAATCAGGCCCAGTACGTTTTGAACCCCAGAGGAATGGATGATCGTAAACAGACTCACCAGCAACTGAGTAATGACCATAACGTTCAGTCTCTGCACGGAAAGGACGAATCATTTGTGAATGACAGTTGGAACAGCCTTCACGAATAAAGATATCACGACCTTCAAGACGCAATGCGCTATAGGGTTTAACACCTGCAACAGGTTCGGTTGTGTCTTTAATAAAAAATAAAGGAACAATTTCAACCAGACCACCAAAGCTAATGACAATAACGATGAGTATCATCATCAAGCCAATATTTTTTTCTACGACTTCATGACTCATGATTATGCACTCCCTTCTGATGTGACAGGTTTGGCACCACTGATGGTTTTCCAAACGTTATACGCCATGATCAACATTCCTGTGAGGAATAACAGACCACCCAGGAGTCGTACTGTGTAGTATGGATAAGTTGCTTCCAGAGATTCAACAAAGCTGTACGTTAAGGTACCGTCTGCATTGACTGCACGCCACATCAAACCTTGCATAACACCGGCAATCCACATTGAAGAGATATATAGAACGATACCAATGGTCGCAATCCAGAAATGCGTATCTATCAATTTGATGGAATACATTCCTTCACGCTCAAAGACTTTTGGCACCAGGAAGTAAATTGCACCGATAGTGACTAAAGCAACCCAGCCTAAAGCACCGGAATGTACATGGCCAACTGTCCAGTCAGTGTAATGTGATAATGCGTTGACTGTTTTAATCGCCATCATCGGACCTTCAAAGGTCGACATACCATAGAATGATAAAGATACGATAAGGAACTTGAGAATCGGATCCGTACGTAACTTATGCCATGCACCGGATAAAGTCATCATACCGTTGATCATGCCACCCCATGAAGGAGCAAGTAAGACTAACGAGAATACCATACCAATAGATTGTACCCAGTCAGGTAAAGCGGTGTAGTGTAGATGATGCGGGCCAGCCCACATGTAAGTAGAGATTAAAGCCCAGAAATGCACAACGGATAAACGATAGGAATAAATCGGTTTTCCCACTTGCTTGGGAATAAAGTAATACATAATTCCCAGGAAGCCAGCTGTTAAGAAGAAGCCTACTGCATTATGTCCGTACCACCATTGCACCATGGCATCGATAGCACCAGGGTAGAATGAATATGATTTGGTTAAACTTACGGGGATGACCGCACTGTTAACAATATGCAATACCGCAACCGTGAGAATGAACGCACCAAAGAACCAGTTAGCAACATAAATATGCTGAACCTTACGTTTCATGATGGTGCCAAAGAAGACCACTGCATAAGAAACCCAAACGACTGCAAGCAGAATATCAATTGGCCATTCAAGTTCCGCATATTCTTTAGAGCTGGTCATACCCAGGGGTAGAGTAATTGCGGCAAGCACAATAACCAGCATCCAGCCCCAAAATGTGAAAG
Source organism: Gammaproteobacteria bacterium (assembly GCA_030594815.1). Lineage (GTDB taxonomy): Bacteria > Pseudomonadota > Gammaproteobacteria > UBA6429 > Thiohalophilaceae > JAGLTQ01. The sequence continues at coordinate 14,658 of JAUVEN010000050.1, read as the reverse complement.
CGGCCAGCTTGTCTGAAAATAGCCTAACCTGACAGGTGCGTTGCACCACATAGTAGGAGGTGGCAAAAAGTGCCGAGCCACCAAATGCAAAAACCACTGCATTCGTGTGTAAGGGCCGTAAACGACCGTAAGATAACCAGGCTGTATCAAAATTGAGCGCTGGCCAGACCAGTTGTGCTGCAATCAATACCCCGACCGTCATACCAACGATACCCCAGACTACCGTCATGACGGTAAACTGACGTACAACGGTATAGTTGTAAGTGTTTTGTGAATCCATATCTTCCCCTTATTAAAATGATGCTTTAATAGTCATTATTTTTAGATTAATACAAAGACAGAGCTGTCTCATACTAAGGGAGAAAGTTTGCCCTAGTGGGCTCCGAGGGCATTTGATCTAGATCAAAAAGCTAAGGGTTTATATCTATGAGGGAAGAATGTTCACAGTTTGTAACAAAAAGGATTTTAACTTGCTTTGGAAGAGTTAGAACAACTAGTAGCACAGTGGGTTGCGAGTTGTCGTAATTCATCAAGCTTCAGGATAGTGATGTGCTTACGTTCAACTTTCAATAAACCATTGTCCTGAAAATGACTTAGCAACCGACTGATCGTTTCCACTGCCATACCGAGAAGGTTAGCAATATCACCGCGTGACATGCTGAGGTTAAATTCATTTGCCGCATAACCACGTTGATTCAAACGTTCAGACATACCAAGTAAGAAACTGGCAAGCCGGGTTTCAGCAGGCATTTGGGCAAGTAACAACATGAGATTCTGATCTTGCTGAATTTCTTTGCTCATCAACCTTAATAGCTGGTGTTGCAGGTTTGGAATATCACGGGCAAGTAATTCAAGCCGCTCAAAGGGGATCTCGCAGACACTGGATGTTTCCAGAGCCTTTGTGGTGCAGGTATGTCTTTCGTCACTAATTGCATCCATACCCAATAATTCACCCGGTAAAGAAAAACCAACAATTTGTTCTGTACCATCAGGATTGGTTAGGTATGTTTTAAATGACCCACTACGAATGGCATAAATGGATTTTAATGGTTCACCAAGGCGAAATAGAAAATTATTTTTACTGACTGATTTACTGCGTTTTATTACGCTATCTAATCGGTCGATATCACCTGTTTCTAACCCCATAGGAAGACAAAGGTCATACAAACTACAACTCTGACAATGGTTTTTTAGTTCTGAGAATTTTATAACTTGATTGTCAGTCATTTATTTTGCCTTGGTATATATATTAAGGAGTGATTCTGGTTTACCTTGATTGTATTGCCTTGCTGAGCGAGAGGCAAAAATATCTTTAATATCCATGTTAGTCATGTGGAAATGCAGATGTGTATATAGCGCTCAATTTCGTTTTCAGGTTAATAACCTACAAAAAAGCTAAAGTTTTTAACTCTGAAACACGATAATAGTAAAGATATGATTCTTAAAGCCCTTATTTTAGAAAGTACCGGTTATTACCGAAGCTTGTTACACAAAATATTGTCCGACATCGGAGTGGAATGTGATATTTATTCCACTGGTAAAGAAGCACTTGAGGCGGCAAAAAATACCGAATATGCATTTATCCTTGTTTCTCGATATTTAGATGATACGAGTGGCGAGTTATTCCTGCATCATTATCGTGAAAATCATCCATTGGGGGATGCTTTGACTATCATGATCACAGCAGATGATGTCTCTGAGATTATGCTGGATGCAAATAAAGCGGGTTTTAAGCTGGTCTTTAATAAAAAGGATATCGACTCAATACAGGCCTTTTTAACCAGTGTTCTGAATAATCGAACCTTAAATTTAAAAGGTAATATTCTCTATATTGAAGATCAAAAAAGTGTTGCTTTAGCAACCATTGCTTTGTTCGAAGGTTATCAGGCAAATGTTGAGCATGTGACCAACCTGGCTGAAGCAAAAGAAAAGTTTTCAAGCAAGAATTATGACCTGGTTATTACTGATTATTATCTTGATAATAATGAAACGGGTGAAGATATTATCCATTTTATACGCTCCTTTATTGATTCTGATAAGGCACGCATTCCTATTCTTGTTGTTTCTGGAGAAACCGATCAAACCAAGCGAACTGCATTTTTAAGAAACGGTGCGAACGATTTTATTATAAAACCCTACGATGACGACGAGCTTATTGTGCGTTCTTCGAATCTTATTGAAAATAAAAAAGTCTTTGAGCAATCGAAAAAACAACAACAGGATTTAACCAAGCTGGCGATGACAGATCAGCTGACCGGCTTATACAATCGTCATAGTTTATTTGATATTGGGCCTAAATATTTAAGTGATGCCAAGCGTCATGATTTTTCTGTTTCATTACTAGTGTTTGATCTTGATCATTTTAAAAATGTAAATGACACACATGGCCATGGTGTGGGTGATATTGTTTTAAAGGCCGTAGGACAAGTGTTAAATGATAATTGTCGCACAGAAGATATTGTTGCTCGATTTGGTGGCGAAGAGTTTGTTATGTTGCTTTCTCATTGCGATATTGATTTTGCTTTTACCAAAGCTGAGAGCGTAAGAAAAGCGATCGAAGAATCGAAACCAAATGGTTTAACCATCACAGTCAGTATCGGTGTGGCAGCCTTTAGTAAAGATGATGATTTTGAGAGCCTGTTTGATAAAGCAGATAACGCGGTCTACCAAGCCAAAGAATCAGGACGAAATAAGGTTGTTATTCATTCTTGTAAATTTAATACCGTTATGTGATTTTTCGTATAGCGAGTTAAATTATCTCTCCCTTAGATGCATCCCGCTAGCCTATACCTTATAATAAGGCTAAATTTTAGTGCTGATGGGAGCATTTCATGGCAGATCGTACCGCGACAGTTACTCGCGAAACATTAGAGACCCAAATTGAGATAACAATAAACCTTGATGGGGCAGGTAAAGGCGAATTCAAAACAGGCGTGCCCTTTTTAGAGCACATGCTGGATCAGGTTGCGCGTCACGGTATGGTTGATCTTATTATTAACGCCAAAGGTGATACTCACATTGATGATCACCACACGGTTGAAGATATTGGTATCACCTTAGGTCAGGCATTTGCCAAGGCATTAGCGGATAAAAAAGGTATTCGTCGTTATGGCCACGCATATGTACCACTGGATGAGGCTTTGTCACGTGTGGTGATAGATTTCTCAGGCCGTCCGGGATTGGAGTATGCAACTGAATATCCACGCTCAATGATTGGTGGTTTTGATGTTGACCTTCTGGGTGAATTTTTCCAGGGATTCGTAAATCACGCCCAGGTGACGTTACACATTGATAACCTTAAAGGTAAAAATGCACACCATGTTGCCGAAACAATATTTAAGGCTTTTGGTAGAGCGATACGTATGGCGATTGAGCCTGATCCACGTATGGCAGGTGTTATGCCTTCAACTAAAGGTAGTTTATAAAGTAGGTGCTAAAGCTATTGCGCTTGAAATTACAGGTTTACCCTCTTTATAATTATTGAGGGGCACTACGAATAATCAATTCGAAAGCTCATGTACATTGAACAATGATGTTCAGGTGCCGTGAAGCACAGGGAAGTGCGAGAACGGCCTAATCGTACATTCCGCTTTCTCATTAATTATTGCCTTGTTCTTTCTGCGCTCATAACGCTTTAGCGCCAACTTAAGTTTTAATTAATTTTGAGTAATAGTAGAAAGATATGAGTAGCGTAGCAGTCATTGATTATGGAATGGGTAACCTCCATTCTGTTGCCAAAGCTTTGGAAAAAGTGGGTGAGGGTGTCACGATTCATGTGACTTCAGATGCCAGGACTATCCTTGAGGCAGATCGTGTTGTCTTACCGGGTGTAGGCGCCATGCGCGATTGCATGGGTGAAATTATTCGTCTTGGTTTGGATAAAGTGATTCACGAATATGTTGAAAGTGGTAAACCCCTGTTTGGTGTTTGTGTCGGCATGCAAGCCTTATTAGAATCCAGCGCAGAAAATGATGGTGTCACTTGTTTAGGTATTTTGCCGGGCAAAGTAGAATTTTTTGGTGATGATTTAAAAGATCAGAAAACCGGTGATAAACTCAAAATTCCTCACATGGGTTGGAACCAGGTACACCAGGAAATAGACCACCCAATGTGGGACGGCATTGCGCAAGATGCTCGTTTCTATTTTGTACACAGCTATTATGCGCTGCCGGGCAATCCTGATCTCATTGCTGCTTCCACTAATTATGGTTTTTCATTTACATCGGCTGTGAGTAAAGATAATGTATTTGCAGTGCAATTTCACCCTGAGAAAAGCCAACATTCGGGTTTAGAGCTGTATGCAAACTTCCTAAAATGGGACGGAAAACCGTAGTAGCGAACGAAATACCCATTAGTTTATGGTTCCTCCTCCCTCAAGGGGAGGTAATAAAAAATTAAATATTTAATAGAGATAAGAACATGCTTTTAATACCTGCAATTGACCTCAAAGACGGAAAATGTGTCCGTTTACGCCAAGGTGACATGGACGATGAAACCATCTTTTCTGATGATCCTGTTGCTGTTGCGGGAAGATGGGTTAAGGAAGGTGCGCGTCGATTACACATTGTTGATTTAAACGGTGCGTTTGAAGGCAAGCCAATGAATGCAGGTGTGGTACATGAGATTTGTGCTGCCTATCCAGATTTACCGGTTCAAATTGGTGGCGGTATTCGTGATGAAGACACGGTGCAAACATACTTAGACGCTGGTGTGCAGTACGTGATTATTGGCACAAAAGCGGTGAATGCGCCTCATTTTGTAAAAGATCTTTGTTTGGAATTCCCGGGCCATATTATTGTCGGATTAGATGCGAAAGATGGCAAAGTAGCGATTGATGGATGGTCTAAACTGTCTAAGCATGACGTGATCGATATGGCACAACACTTTCAAGACGATGGTGTCGCTTCAATTATTTATACAGACATTAGTCGTGACGGCATGATGCAAGGTGTTAATGTCGAAGCAACCGTAAAACTCGCACAGGCTATTAACATACCTGTCATTGCATCAGGTGGTATTACTAATCTTGATGATATCCGTGCTTTAAGTGAAGTGTCTGAAGAAGGTATTGTTGGCGCGATCACCGGGCGTGCGATTTATGAAGGTACCCTGGACTTTGCTGAAGGGCAAAAGCTTTCGGATGAACTTAATTCAAAAATCTAACGCAGAGGCGCAAAGTACGCTAAGAAACGCAAAGTGTCTAAAGTTAAAGTAAATATTAAGAACATAAGTAGAAAATGAATAAGTTAATATCTTGTTTTTCTCTGCGTACCTTAGCGTACTTTGCGCCTTTGCGTTGAAAAGAGTAAATTAAAAATGGGTTTAGCAAAAAGAATTATTCCTTGTTTAGATGTTGATAACGGTCGCGTTGTTAAAGGCGTGCAGTTTGTTGATATTCGTGATGCCGGTGATCCAGTTGAAGTTGCACGCCGCTATGATGAGCAAGGTGCAGATGAAATAACTTTTTTAGATATTAAAGCAACGGCTGATAATCGTGACACCATGGTGCACTTAGTTGAGGAAGTGGCTAGTCAGGTTTTTATTCCTTTAACGGTGGGTGGCGGTATTCGCACAGTGGAAGATATTCGTACCATGCTCAATGCTGGTGCGGATAAAATTGGAATTAATAGTGCGGCTGTTTTTAATCCTGAGTTTGTGAAAGAAGCATCAGAAAAATTTGGTTCACAATGTATTGTTGTGGCGATTGATGCAAAAAAGGTAAGTGCAGAAGGTGAAGATAATCGCTGGGAAATTTACACTCATGGTGGTCGTAAAGAAACCGGTATTGATGCAGTCGAGTGGGCAATAAAAATGGTCAACTACGGAGCAGGTGAAATTCTGTTAACCAGTATGGATCGCGATGGCACTAAAGTTGGTTTTGATCTTGAGTTAACACGGACAATTAGTGAAGCCGTGAACGTTCCTGTTATTGCTTCAGGTGGTGTAGGTGAGTTACAACATTTAGTTGATGGTGTTAAAGAAGGTAAAGCGGATGCAGTACTTGCCGCAAGTATTTTTCATTTTGCCGAGTTCACCATTGAAGAAGCCAAACGTAAAATGGCGGCTGCTGGCATAGAAATGCGGTTGTAAAACTTTAAAACCTGACGCAGAGGCGCAAAGGACGCTAAGAAACGCAAAGGTTTTATATGAAAGTAATTACTAAAGGTTACGTATTTTAAAGTTAAGAGTAGTATGTAAATAAAATATTATACGGTTTTCTCTGCGCGCCCTGAGTGTTGTTGCATACAACACGAAGAAGTACTCTCGGGGTGTACCTTGGCGTCCTTTGCGCCTCTGCGTTGAAAGGTTTTAAAAGATTATGAATAACTGGCTTGATGAAATTAAATGGGACAGTGATGGTTTAGTCCCGGCTATTGCCCAGGAAACGGGTACAGGCAAGATATTAATGATGGCGTGGATGAACCGTGAATCATTAGAATTAACCGTTAAAGAAGGCCGCGCAATCTACTGGTCGCGTTCGCGCAATAAGTTATGGCGCAAAGGTGAAGAATCAGGTCATGTGCAAACGCTTAAAGATATTCGTTTAGATTGTGACAATGATGTTGTGTTATTAGAAGTGGAACAAATCGGTGGCATTGCTTGTCATACTGGTCGTCATAATTGTTTTTATAAACAGTTGCAGAATGATGAATGGGTTGAAGTTGAATCTGTAATTAAAGACCCTAATGAAATATACAAAACATAAACCTAACGCAAAGACGCAGAGAGCGCTATGTAACGCAAAGTTTTTAAAGGTAAAGAAGTTAAGGTGAATTTTGATAGCATGAGTAGAATATGGATAAGTAATGTGTTGTTTTTCTCTGCGCACCTTTGCGTTCTTTGCGCCTTTGCGTTGAAAAAATTATAATTATGGCCGATATATTAAAACAATTAGCTGAAGTACTTGCGGAGCGTAAAAACGCAGATCCAGAAAGTTCTTATGTGGCAAAGCTTCACAGTAAGGGCCTGGATGCGATTTTGAAAAAAATTGGTGAAGAAGCGACTGAAACGGTGATGGCTGCAAAAGATGGTAAAGCTGACAAAATTATTTATGAAACAGCCGACCTCTGGTTTCACACCATGGTGATGTTATCGAATCAAAACATTAGTCATGAAGATGTGTTAAATGAATTAGCACGTCGTTTTGGTATGTCGGGTTTAGAAGAAAAAGCCAACAGGGAAGAATCATGAGTGATTGTCTTTTTTGTAAAATATTAGCAGGTGAAATTCCAGCTGATAAAGTTTACGAAGATGATAAAATGTTAGTATTTAAGGATCTTTACCCGAAGGCTGATGTGCATTTACTCGCAATACCACGTTTTCATATAGCTAGCTTGAATGAATTGAGTGACGAGCATGACGAAATCATCGCACATATGATGAAACAACTGCCAAAGCTGGCAAAGGAACAAGGTTTAAAAGATGGTTTTAGAACCATCATTAATACAGGTGAAGGTGGTGGCCAGGTAGTATTCCATTTGCATATGCATTTGTTAGGCGGCAGTAACCTGCCTGGTTTTCAGTAACAATTATAGATACAGACTATTGGAGAATTAAAATGGGATTCGGAGTAACAGAATTAATTATTATCTTGGTTATTGTTTTGGTTTTATTTGGTGCAAAACGATTAAAAAATGTGGGTAGCGATTTAGGCTCTGCCGTAAAAGGTTTTAGAACTTCGATGAAAGATGAAGAAACAAAACCAAATGATCAAATAGAAAAAAGCGAAAGTAATGTTATTGAAGGTGAAGCAACAAAAGTAAAAGAAGAAGATAAGGCTAAAAGCTGATTTAAATTTACGCCATTATTTAACTTTTGTTGAGACTATTTATTCATGTTTGATATAGGTTTTTGGGAACTTACCATGATAGCGGTGATCGCTTTATTAGTGATCGGCCCGGATAAGTTGCCGGGTGTCGCAAGAACAGCTGGCAAATGGCTTGGTCGAGCTCGCCGCTTTGTTGGCGATGTGAAAACTGATATTGATCGTGAGCTTAAACAAGATGAAATAAGAAAAGCACTCGCTGAAGATGCCGGGCTTGATGAAATCAAACAAATCATGAATGCAGATAATTTCACCATTGATGCTGAAGAAATAACAAATGATTACCAGGTAAAAGCAATGCTTAATGAACAAGCTGCTGCAACACACAATGAAAAAATAATGCAGGAAGAGCAAGAACAACAGGAAGCAGCGGACAAAGGGCATGATCGAATGTTAGAAGAAGAATTAAAGGATATAACCGATCATAGTGATAGCGCTGATTCAGAACCTGAAAGTTCATCATCTAAAAATTCTTAAAAATCTACACGTCTTAATATAATTAATTAAATAAAAACAATGGCAGAAAATAAAAAACAACAAGCTAAGGAACAAGAAGCGCCTTTCATGTCACATCTTGTTGAGTTGCGTGATCGTTTGCTCCGAGCAGTATTAGTTGTTTTAGTTATATTCCTGGCTCTATTTACCTTTTCTAACGATCTTTATTCACTATTAGCAGAGCCTCTACTGGTTCATTTGCCTCAAGGTAGTAGCATGATCGCAACGGATGTTGCATCACCTTTTTTAACGCCATTCAAACTTGCCATGATGGCCGCTATTTTTATTGGTATGCCATTTATTCTGTATCAACTTTGGGCTTTTATTGCGCCTGGGTTGTATAAGCATGAAAAATCACTCGCTTTCCCCTTATTATTTTCCAGTATTATTTTATTTTATCTTGGTATGGTGTTTGCCTACTTTGTTGTTTTTCCTTTGATGTTTGCATTCTTTACCGGGATAGCGCTTGAAGGGGTAACAATGATGACGGATATTTCTAAATATCTCGATTTTGTTTTAAAAATGTTTTTCGCTTTTGGTATGGCATTTGAAGTACCTATTGCAACTATCCTTGTTATTTCTACGGGAATGACAACAGCAGACAAATTAGCAGATAAACGTCCTTATATTATTGTTGTCGCATTTGTCTTTGGTATGTTATTAACGCCTCCTGACGTTGTTTCACAAATGTTATTAGCCGTTCCAATGTGGATCCTGTTTGAACTGGGTTTGATTTTCTCTCGCATACTAACTCGTAAACGAGTTCGTTTAGCTAAAGAGCGGGAAGAACAGGAAGAAAATGAGCTTGATGATGAATTTGAACAAGCCATTGCCGATGAAGAAAGGCTAGATAAACATTCAGGTTCAAATTCAATTAAACCAGAATAAACTATTTATAGTCTTCTTACAGTATTACTCTCATTTTAAGAGTTGAACGTCTCTTTAACCATTAAAATAGGATAACAAATCCATTCCACATTATTTTAATAAATAATGAATTCTTTGGCTTCCCTTCGGTCAATAGGTTACATATTTAATATATCTATCCCGGATAAATGTCATGAAGCTGTTAATAACTTTTTTCTTAATCAACTTATCATTTAATGTTCATGCAGGAAGTTTAAAAAATACCTTGCAGCAACATGCGTCACCTTACTTAGCGATGCATGGTAGTGATCCCGTAGCCTGGCAGCAATGGAATAAAGAAACAGTTGCACGAGCAAAAAAAGAAGGCAAATTGATATATGTTTCCAGTGGTTATTTTTCATGTCACTGGTGTCATGTTATGCAGCGCGAAAGTTATAAAAATAATATAGTTGCAACAATATTAAATTCCAGTTTTATTCCGGTAAAAGTTGATAGAGAAATTAACAGTGCATTGGATAGTCATTTGATTGATTTTGTTGAACGCACACAAGGTCGGGCAGGATGGCCGTTAAATGTATTTATTACACCAGATGGATATCCATTGGTCGGAATGACTTATTTACCCGCAAAAAGTTTCATCGAGGTTTTAAAAAATATAGAGACAAAATGGAAAAAAGAAAAGTCACTTCTTGAAAGAATGGCTAAAGGTGCAACCATGGAGCTTTCTTATAGATCAAAAATGATATCTGATAAGTTAGAAAACGAACTAGGTCAAAAATATATAAAACATTTTTTAAAGCAAGCGGCCACAATGTCAGATGACATGGCGGGGGGCTTTGGGCAACAGAATAAATTTCCTTCAGTTCCCCAATTAACAGTGATGATAAAGGCATACGAGGATCATCCAGATAAAGATTTGGAACAATTTTTATTGCTTACTTTAAATAAAATGGCATCGCAGGGTTTAAATGATCAGCTTGGAGGTGGTTTTTTTCGTTATACGGTTGATCCCAGCTGGCAAATCCCTCATTTTGAAAAAATGCTTTATGATAATGCGTTGTTAGCATCATTATATTTAGATGCAGCGAGAGTACTTAAGAACAAGAAATTTTCAAAGGTTGCAAAAAACACATTAGATTTTATGCTTAAAGTTTTTCGCTCTAAATCGGGTGCATATATTGCAAGCCTCTCTGCCATTGATAATAAAGGTGTAGAAGGTGGTTATTATCTTTGGCAACGTGATGAACTCAAAAAGTTATTAAATAAAAATGAATTAAAAGTTGTTGAATTAATCTGGCAATTAGAAGGTCCCGAAGACATTGATGGTGGACATCATTTAGTTGAGATAATGAATACAACAGATGCGGCTGAAATGCTAAAAATACCCGCTAAAAAAGCAAACAATAATTTTAATTCAGCTAAGAAAAAAATGATCCAGGTTCGTAATAAGCGTAACGTACCGAGGGATGATAAATTACTTGCGGCGTGGAATGGTCTGGCTTTAACGGCTTTTTCTAAAGCAGCAAAACAATTAAAAAGTGAACGTTATGCAAAAGCGGCTAAGGATATAAAAGACTATATTTATAAAAATTTGTGGATTAAGAAGAAATTGGTAAGGGCGATTAAAGACAACCATGTTTTAGGTGAAGCAGGTTTAGAAGACTATGCTTATGTTGCACAAGGTTTATCTTATTGGCTTGAGTATTCATATAATAAAAAAGATAAACAATGGTTAGAAAACATCATTATTCAAGCATGGGATCGTTTTCACAATAAACAAGGCTGGTTATTAGCAGAAAACAGCTTATTAAAGTATGGTGAAGGTGAAGAGATTATTTCAGATGGCGTGTTGCCATCAGCTTCTGCAATATTACTTAGTGTTTCGTTAAAAGAAGCAGTGATGTACAAAGATATTTCATTAAAAAAGAAAATAATAAATGCGTTAAAAGTTGGGCATAGTGATGTAGAAGGTCAGCCTTTTTGGTATGCCTCACAAATTTATGTTTTATCTGAATTTCAGAAACATTATAAAGCTAATTAAATTTCCTGCGATAGATCAACCGGTGCATGCTCTAATGCTTCAAACTCAAACATGGCTATATTGCCGGTAGAAATAATGAGTTTGCTGAGTTTTATGTAGAACAACTTTGTTTTCATATTAACCGATAGCACCGTACCAATATCATAGAGCATGGACGGAACAATGACGCTACGAAGTTGACGGATAGAAACCTGTTTCGGAACCAGCAGGCTACGAAAATAATCTGTACCTTTACCCAGTCCTTTTACCGCTTTAATAGCAATGGGAACAGCGCTATGAGAGAGATTCATAATTCCCATATCAATGTTGTTTTCCTTATTAATATGTAGCCATCGAATGATGCCAATTTTCCAGCGTAAACCTGTTTTACTTTCAAACAAATAACTAACAACTTCCCCTACTTTGATATTCATATTATTACAAGAATCACCACAGCTTAATGCAAGACCGGTGTGACTAATGTTATGTTGTTGCCATGGGCTAATAGGGTAGGCGTTATTTTCATGTATGCGATCTTTATGCAGCGCTTCACGATAGATATTTGCAAACACGGTTGCTTGTTTATTTTCACTGGATGAAATAAGTCTTAGCTCATCCATTTCGGGCGTGAAAGCAGCCTTGTTTGAGCAATAAAAATGACAAGCATTAAGGCCGAGTGCCATGCGTAATTTTGCACCACGATCTTCACGATGAGTACCACGTGTTAAATTACTGTGCCAGGCATCTGTTAATCGAAGCAACATATCACGTTGCTGGCGTTCTTTAAGTGATCTTGGAGAGTCATTATCTGTGAACTCATCACTATCAACATTTAAGCGAAGAATTTTAGTCGTATGATTGGTGAGGCGCTCTTTTACATTAGTAATATCAATGATACGTCCATCAACAGGTTCCCATTCAAGATTATCGGGAATGTAGCGTGGAGACATATCCGTGGCAAAATCTACCCCGTATTGATTAGAGATATGCTTTTTTTCTAACTCTTGTATTTCACAAACAGATGTCCAGGCAGAAACAAGATAATAAATATCTTCGGCTTCATTTTGCATTAAATGGTATGGCGCAGAGAGAGAGAGCAGTACAATTCGCTTATAGGCTAAATCAATAGTGTATTGAATCGGTAAAGCGTAATCAGGGTAGGGATCATCTATCGGCTCATTTTGGATATGTTCATATTCAGCATAACGATAGAGTTGATGGAGTTCACGCCATATATCGTATTGCGGTGCAGTAGAAATGAGGTAACTTTCAACAATGCTTCGTGCAAGATATTGAATGCTTAAATAAATAGATTCTCGTAATAATAGCTCATCATTTTCTTTTCGTGAATTTTTTTCCATCAAATCGCTGGTAATGAGTTTATAACCATGAGCTATCTCACTCAATAAATCCTGAACGAGTTGAGCCATTAAATTATTTTCATTCGATAGCGGGAGCTCAGCTCTATGTAAAGATTGTTTTATTGAAAGCAATAACTGACGAATCGTTGGACGTAATGCATCAAGAAGTTGGCAACGTTCAGAATATGGATAGCGTGACTGATTTAGTATTTTAAGCTGCTGTAATACGATCTGAGATGATTTTTGTACATTACCGACAGGAAGGCCATTTAGCCACTGGCGAAACTTTTTAGGCTTTATATACGGTTTTGGCCGTTTAGAGTTTAGTAAAGGTAAATTAAGAACAGGTAATGTCACAAATATTTTCCATTTTTTATTACAGTTTATATTGAAAATATATTTTCAGATTAGGTTCAATTTTACAATGCTTATATTAAGTCTCTAATACTACTGCATTTTTAATGATCCTACACTGCATATTGCAAGGTAATGGTGTTTACTATAATTTTAGTCCGCTTTTTTCCTGATTCAGAGTTTCTTTGAACTATGTTGTATAAAAAAATATAGCTGTAATATTTTTATCATTTTTTGAGTGAATAGTTAAACGGCAGGGAAATATAGATAATAAAACTTTTACTCTATTGCTATTTGTAATTAGTAGTTATTTTCAACAGGATTTGCAAAAGATTTAATACTATCTGCACCGCCGCGCGAAACAGCTCAAGCAGGTATGGAAATGTATGGTCCGATTACTGCGCATCTAACTAAGTTGCTTAAAATATCAGCATGACATGCGTGATAATAAATATGACATTGTTTTTGATGGACCACATTTTATTTCATGGCGTAAAGAAAATTTGGGGCATGAAGTATTAGTAAAATTACCGGGTAAACTTCAGTTTGTATTAGTTACGGATAAGTCTAATAAAAAAGTTGGAAAAGCCAAGAATTTAATCGGGAAAAATATATGTGGGATTTCGCCATCCAATGTTATCAACATTATCGTAACCCGGTTCGTCAGCCTGTCATTAAGGGTATTAAAGGAAGCATGAAAAAAGTATTTATAGTCTTGCTATTAAAGATAAGAAAAAATGTGATGCTGCGGTGTTGCGGACAATTTTTCATAATAAGAAATTAAAATAACAAGAACGTGCAAAAATTAAACTTTATATAAAAGCAAAGCAATGTCAAATCAAGCAATCTCAGTGAGTAATAGAATTAGCCCTGAATTAAAGTTAAAGTTACGGATTAAAACTTCATTAACCATTGGTGCTGGTGTTGCTTCCACTAAGGGACTATTAAAACGTTTTGCCGGTAATGCGCGCAGTTTTGTTCCTGTAAAAAGCAAGGAACATGCAGGATATAACAATTTGCTGGAAGATGTTATTTGGGGCTGGTAGATGTAGGGTGAGGTTGCATAAAAAAAGGGTTACAACTGTAACCCTTTTTTATTTCATTTTGGTGGGCCTACTTGGACTCGAACCAAGGACCAAGGGATTCACATATTCTTGATATTTCTATCGAGTGTGGACTATCTCATCTCCCTCAGCACAAATATAAATTTGTCTGTTAGGGGGTGGGACGTTATAGCCTGTTATTAAAAACCAGTTCTCAGGTAGTCTCTGCACCTTCCGAAAGTCCTTTGGTCTATAAAAAAAGGCCTACATCAATAATGATGTAAGCCTTTGATTTTACTTTAGTTGGTGGGCCTTCCCAGACTTGAACTGGGGACCTGCCGATTATGAGTCGGATGCTCTAACCAGCTGAGCTAAAGGCCCAAAACGAGGCTATTCTACTACATAGTTATGGACTAGTTAAACCCTATACTTCACAAAGCTTATTAGTGAGGTACTAGATTAAAAAAAGCACCCGAAAGTGCTTTTTTGTTTTAGATTATCTAAATAGTTTATTCAATATCAAGAAAGCTTCTTAAGTGATCCGAACGGCTTGGGTGACGCAATTTGCGTAATGCCTTCGCTTCAATCTGGCGAATACGTTCACGGGTTACATCAAACTGTTTACCCACTTCTTCTAAAGTGTGGTCAGTATTCATATCAATACCAAAACGCATGCGTAAAACTTTAGCTTCA
>JAUVEN010000056.1 GCA_030594815.1 Gammaproteobacteria bacterium | reverse complement strand
CGCCACCTTTAACGATCTTCTTGATGACTATCGGTTGTTTTTTATCGTCTGCCACTTGAGGTATTTTTCTTGTTTGGAGTTCTACTGATCAAAAGATTACTTTTGACCTTTCACGTATTCTTCTAATTCTAAAAAGCTTGGCCTTAAATCACTAGTGAGTGCTTTACGACCAAACTCAACAGCAATTTGAGGCGTATAGCCATTTAAAGTGGCAATAATGCAGGTCTTTGCACAGCCAAATATCAAAGACTCTTCTTTTGCTTGTTCCCCCATTGAAGCCGCCATTGGACCCGCAAAACCATAGCCCATTAAGATACCCATAAAGGTACCTACCAGTGCTGCACCAACATGATGTCCCAATACTTCAGGTGGTTCACTGATGTAGCCCATGGTAATAACAACCCCCATTACCGCGGCAACGATACCAAATGCAGGTAAACCATCTGCCATATTCTGTAATGCATGACTTGGCGCTTCGGCCTCATGGTGGTGAGTTTCTAATTCGAGGTCCATCAAACTTTCTAATTCAAATGCATTCATATTACCGCCAACCATGAGGCGCAAATAATCACAGATGAAATCAATCAGATGGTGGTTTGCCATTAACTTAGGTACTTCTTTAAAAATTTCGCTTTCGTGTGGTTCTTCGATATCGGCTTCTAATGCCATCAAGCCTTCTTTACGTGCTTTGGAAAAAAGCTTAAACATTAAACCTAATAGATCCATATAAGTTTCTTTTTTGTATTTTTGACCTTTAAAGAGACCGAATACACCTTTAAGAGTACCGATGACCACTCTAGCAGGGAAAGCAACAATGAAAGCACCGATTGCACCACCTAAAATAATCAAGATTTCAAATGGTTGCCATAACGCACTGAGTACACCACCCGATGCAAGATAACCAACAACTATAGAAGCAATCGTGATGACAAGCCCAAGAAGAAATTTCATTTTTCTAAATAAATCCTAAATATGTGACAAAAACTTTATCTGTTAATACCTTATCATGGTAACCATTACATATCATATCGACCAATGTTAATAATTACTTTAGAAATTTATTAACTCGACCGATATACTTATTAGAACTTGTACAGTGTTAATAATATCTGTTACAAAATACCTGTACCCGCCTTTATACACATAAAATTATAATGGGTACATACGCCTCATATATAACGTCAGGTCTCTTTTGAGTAATGCATGGACAATAAGAATATAAACAAATGGGTAGAGCTTGCGGTAAAGCAACCTGTGCCTGTCCTTAAATATACGATTAAGGAGTTACGTAGCTTATGTCTTCAGGAAGAAATTCCATTAAAAGAAATCACTCATGTTGTTGAACGTGATCCGGGCTTAGTTGTACATATTTTGCGCAGTTCCAACAATCGTAAACAAGGTCGTTTATCAACTGAAATTACGCATGTTAACCAGGCATTCCGCCTGATGGGGACAGATCAATTAACTAAACTGCCCGATGCTCTACCTGCTGTCGGTGATGTCTTAGAAGTAAAAGCAAAAGTAAGATTGTTAGCAACATTCAATCGTGCCTATCATGCTGCACGTTTTGCAACAGACTGGGCCTTTATTAGACGTGATATGACACCGGATGAAGTCTTTGCAGCAGCTCAACTTCATTTTCTAGGTGAAATGATTCTTGCAATACATGCTCCCGACTTGCTCGATAAAATTACAAAATTTCGTATTGATGATCACCTTGCCTCTGAAGAAGCTCAATATTTAGTATTAGGTTTTACTTTAAATGAACTTACATTAAAGATTGCCGAGAAACTGAAGTTTCCCGAGCTAGTCAAAGAAGGACTTTCTGCCGAGAATGCAAAATTTCCACGTGCGTACGGGATTATGCTCGGCGTTCAGTTAGCACGAAATATTACTTACGAAGGTTGGTACAGCAAACAGACTTTTGAACTTCAGGAACAAATAGCTGAATGGATGGATATTTCTGTTGATAAAGTCATCGCTCGAAGTCATACCATAGCGGCTGAAGTAGCTCGTGAAATACCTCAATACGATACAGTACCAGCAGCTCGGTTACTGCCACTTATCCACAAAATAATACCGGATCAGATTAATAAACAAGGCGATGAAACAGAAGATAATGCGGCAATTTGTTTAATTCCACAACTATCTCTGTTGCGTGAAGCAGTACAACAAATGACGAATTTTTCACCAAAAGATGTCAGTAGTGATGAATTTATTCAACATGTTGTTTCAGCAATGCATGACGGAGTAGGATTAAATCGCGTGGTATTTTGTCTTTACAATAAAGAGGAAAAAGTTTTACAAAGTCATGTATTAAAAGGTGCAGAAAATGATCCTGTATTTAATCGTTTTCAGATTAAATTAGGTGATTCAGATATTTTCTCACATCTTATTGCGAAACCTCAGGCTATTTTAATGAATGAATCTACCAGAGCAAAATTCTGGCCATTGGTAACGGCAGACTTTCAAAAACTCATTGGCACCAATTCTTTTGTCGCGATGTCTATTTTTATTAAAAATAAACCTTTTGGTCTTTTTTATGCCGATAGACATACTTCAACCTGCCAGATTGAAGATAGAAGTTATAGCTACTTTAAAACACTTTGCACTCATGCAACAAAAGTTTTAGAACAACTTTTATAAAAGCTGTAGGTCAGACTTCAGTCTGACATAGGTATCAGTTATAACAAAAAAAATTATTGAATAACTTTGCATCGCGTCAGACTGAAGTCTGACCTATAGTTTAAAAAGTCTGGCGACTTGAGAAAGCACGTGAAATAGTACTGCTATTCACATATTCAAGCTCACCACCAATAGGAACACCATGTGCAATTCGACTTGCATTAATATTACGTGAGTTCACCATTTCACTGATGTAATGAGCAGTCGCTTCGCCTTCTACGGTAAAGTTTGTTGCCAAAATCACTTCTTTCACTTCACCTTGATCAAGACGTGATGCCAATAAATCAAGACCAATTTCTTCAGGACCAATACCATCGAGTGGTGAAAGGTGGCCCATCAAAACAAAAAACAGACCTTTAAAGTCTGTAGATTGATCAATCACTTGAACATCAGAAGGAGACTCTACGATACAAAGCGTTGTACGGTCACGATGAGTACTACCACACAAGTCACAAAGAACCTGTTCACTTAAACTACGGCATTGTTCACAATGCCCCACTTCCTTAACTGCTTTATCTAACACCACACTCAGGTTTTCTGCGCCCGGACGATCACGTTCAAGCAGATAATAAGCCATGCGTTGAGCAGACTTTGGCCCTACACCTGGTAAGCAGCGTAAAGCCTCAATCAATTGATTAACTAGGGGGCTACCTGACATAAATATTTAAAAAGGAAGTTTCATTCCGCCAGGTAAGTTTAAACCTGCGGTCATACCAGACATTTTTTCAGACGATGTCTTTTCAACTTGACGCACAGCATCATTTACTGCTGCTGCAATCAAGTCTTCCAACATATCTTTGTCATCTTCAAATAAACTATCATCAATAGAAACTCGCTTAACGTCATGGCGACAAGTCATAACAATAGATACCAATCCACCGCCTGCTTTACCAGTCACTTCAATATTTGCCATTTCTTCCTGCGCTTTTTGCATGTCTTCCTGCATTTTTTGAGCTTGCTTCATCAGGTTGCCGATTCCGCCTTTCATAGTATTACCTCATTCATTTTCTGTTAGTTGTTCTTTAATTGTTTGTCTTAAGTTTGTTTAGTTCCTGCATCAATTGGCTGAACTGATTCAAGATCAACATTTGCACTAAACGCATCCATAATATTTTTTACATTATCATCATTAATAATAGAATTTTCAGCTTCAGTTTGACGTTCTTGTTGTTGACGTCCTGTTCGTGCGGCTGGTGTTTCTGTTTCGATTTGTGCTTTTTCAATATTTAATTTAAGCGGTATCTCAAAATATGTAGATAACTTTTCTTGTAACTGTTGTTCGCGACCAGACGTTAGCATAGCCGAATGAGAAGGCGCGATAGCCAGGTTTAAATGTGAGTTATCAATACTGACAAAAGCACTGTGCTCAACCAGTTGATTCAATATACCTGTCGTTGCCATTGAAGAAACCACTTCATGCCAGTTAGTTGAAGATAGTTCAGACTTACTGATTTTGGCTAAATTTGTTGATCGTATAATCGGCGCAGGTGTAACTACTTCTGCAGCAACCTCATTTACGCTAGCCACCTCAGCGACAACCTGTTTTTCTTCTACCCTCACTTCAGGAACAGGTTTTTTTTCAGTGTAACTTGAACTTGCTACTGCAGGCTTAGCTGTTGCTTTTGTTTTTCCATCATCAGGTCTGAAAGCCAACATACGTAACAACACCATTTCCAGCCCATTACGTTGATCGGGTGCTAACGGCAAATCACGTCGTCCGTTTAATGCTATTTGATAATAGAGTTGAATATCTTCCGCACTTAATGATTCTAATAATTTAAGGAAACGTTCTTTGTCACCCATATTATGATCATAAGCGTCAGGAACTTGTTTCAATAATGCCAGGTAATGTAAACAAGTAATTATTTCAGCAAGTACTGCCGAGAAATCCGGTGCTTGTTGGGCTAACTCTTGCACACGTTGAATAAGAACATTTCCATCGGCAGATGCTAATGCATCTAATAAATCATAAACGTAGTGCTGCTCTATTGTTCCAAGCATTAAACGAACATCGCTGTCATTGACCACACCATTACCAAAAGCAATAGCTTGATCAAGCAAGCTTAAGGCATCACGCAAACTACCATCTGCTGCTCGAGCAAGTTGTAATAACGCGGCTGATTCGAAAGTTAAATTTTCTTTTTCCAGTATTAATTGCAGGTGCGCTTGTATACGTTCAATAGATATACGTCGCAAATTAAATTGTAAGCAACGGGATAAAATCGTGACGGGTAATTTTTGTGGATCGGTCGTTGCCAGTAAAAACTTAACATGCGGAGGTGGTTCTTCCAGCGTTTTTAATAAAGCATTAAAACTATGACCGGATAGCATGTGCACTTCATCAATGAGGTAAACTTTATAACGCCCACGCGTTGGTGCGTATTGAACATTATCAAGAAGCTCTCTGGTATCTTCAACTTTAGTACGTGAAGCCGCATCAACTTCAATCAAATCAACAAAGCGACCTTCATCAATTTCCTTGCAAGTTGAGCACTCACCACAAGGTGTAGAGCTTACGCCCTGCTCACAATTGAGCGATTTTGCGAGAATACGCGCAATGGTCGTTTTACCTACACCACGGGTACCGGTAAACAAAAAAGCATGATGCAATCGACCACTGTCTAAAGCGTTACTTAAGGCTCGTAAAACATGCTCCTGCCCCACCATTTCGGCAAAGCCACGAGGACGCCATTTACGCGCAAGTACTTGATAACTCATGTAATTCCCTATTGTGACCGTAATACAAACTAGCAGTGTAGTGTACCCCAAAAAACAGTATTTACGGCATCTTGAAGAACAAAATATTAAGGGAAATTAGTGGGTTAAATGAGGTTATAAGGCGGCGACCTGAACAAGCCACACCCCGGCACACGAGGCCACCGCTGTGGCTGCTCCCTTCCAGGCCTGACCAGGTTCACGGTTTATCGTTGCGAGGGGACCCACCCAGGCCACCATTGAAGATAAATCTATTTCATACTCAAGAGAGGATAAAACGGGCGTGATTATGCGGCTTGTAGATAGCCGGGTCAATATGACAGCCAGAAATTAGCTATCTAAATCCAACTAAAATAATTATTTAATGTCAGGAAAACGTTTTTTAATATCGTCTAGAAGTCCACGACTTGCAGATTCAACCAAATCAAATACATGCTCAAATCCCTGGTCACCGCCATAATATGGGTCGGGAACTTGTGTTTCCGAATATTCCTTACTGAAATTTAAAAATAAACTTAACTTATCCTCAAGTCCGGTCGGACACATGCTTTCTAGTATCTGGTAATTATCGTCATCCATGGCTAAAACATAATCAAATGCTTCAAAGTCCGTTTTGATGGCTTTACGACCACGTAAATCACTTAAATCAATTCCTCGGCTTCGTGCCGTTTGTTGAGCACGTCGATCCGGTTGCTCTCCAATGTGGTAAGCATGAGTACCCGCTGAATCTGTTGTAATCAAGTTATCGTGCCCTTCTTGCTGAACTAAATGTCGAAAGACACCTTCGGCTGTGGGTGAACGGCATATGTTGCCCAGGCAAACGAAAAGGACTGAAACTTGTTTATTATTTTTCATAGAATAAAGTCATTGTTGTATTAAAAAATATATGCTTCTCTTGTATGGAGATTGTTTTTAGACAGGTAGATTAAATGAAAAGGTTACTCCGGGGCCATCATTATTTTCACACCAAATATTTCCTTTGTGTTTATTAATAATTTCTTTACATATAGCCAGACCTAAACCAGTACCGCCTGTATTGGAAACTTGTTTTTTAACTTGCACAAACTTATTGAATATACTTTCATGTTCATCAGGAGGAATACCAGGTCCTTTATCAGTAACACTAATAAAAACTGCCTCCCCATTTTTATTAATGTTTTTATCAATTTTAGATGTAAAAGTAATTCTACTGCCTTTAGGTGAAAACTTTATCGCATTACTCAACAAGTTCATAACAACTTGTCCAATGCGATCTTTGTCACATTCAATCAACGGTAATACAACATCAGTATTAAAATCTATTTTTAACTGATGACAACTAATCACGGCTTCTTGTTCGTCAATACAACGACTTATTATTTTTTCCATATCATTACTTTCAAAATTTAATTCCAGCTTACCCTCTTCAAGCTTTCTTAAATCAAGCAGATCATCTAACAATATTTTTAATCGTTCTCCACTTTCTGATATTTTTGAGAAATATTTTAAAAACTTTTCTTCTGGGAATTTTTTTGCATTACTAATTCCCATCTCAGTAAAAGCAAGTATGCCATGTAAAGGCGTTCTCAACTCATGCGACATATTATCCAAAAACTCTGCTTGAGTTTTATTTGCTTTCTCAGCCGACTCATTCGCTATAATTAATTGTTTTTCGCGATCTTCCGCTTCCATTAATAAACGGAAGTTAGTCCTGTTACTGACATAAATATTATTCGCACCACGCATTATAAAAAGCATCGTTAAAAAAAGCATAAATGAAAGTACATTTGTTATGGTAGTTTTTTCCATTAGAAATAGAACCACCAGGGTAAACATAATAGGAAAAACAAACGCAATAAAAGAAAAACGCAACATCGAAACAGCCGATACAGCTCCGGCACCTAAACCAACAGTGATAAGAGCAACCGTCAATTGATAAGTCAGATTACCAGGAACAAAATTAACAACAATTCCTATACTCCAGATTATTCCTGCAGCAATTGAGCTATATACAAATCCTTGTCCCCAAGCTGCACAGGCCTCATCATCGGGATGAATTTTATTAAACCGATATATAAATACTGCACGGATAAGATGAAAGGTTGAAAACAAAGCAAACCACGTCAGGACATTAGTATGATCAACTACATCCCACTGAATAGCCATGAGTAAAAGAGCACCAATGAAGGTACCCGCTATACCTATCATAA
The DNA here is from genome assembly GCA_030594815.1 of Gammaproteobacteria bacterium. GTDB lineage: Bacteria > Pseudomonadota > Gammaproteobacteria > UBA6429 > Thiohalophilaceae > JAGLTQ01. Next base: position 11,468 of record JAUVEN010000056.1, on the reverse strand, counting down.
ACGAACCGTATAGTGTTCTTACCTGCTTTGCATATACTCGCTTAGCATACGGATCATCAATTATGTTTTCTTCTTTATTCATGTTTAATTATATAGGTGCCTGACATTCTTTCGACAGTAATTTAATCAGCTGTTAAAAAAATGTACAATAAAACATACTATTATCCAGATGTCCTAATTATATTTACGTAAATTTATTCCCTGTCGAACTATTAAAATGAATAAAACACCTTTTCTTTCCTCAATCTATTGCTATGTTATTGAAATTTAGCACTAAATCCATCAAAACTTTCATATCAAGTCGATTTTCAGTATAGTATATAAAAAATTATTATAATTATGACGCCGGTTTATTCTACCGATTTATGACCTTAACTTCGATTAACAAGTTTAGAAAGTCTCTTGATACAGAAATGCAACAAGCGTTAGTTCGTATTGCTATTTTGTGCTGGGGGCTAATCTTTTTTTCAATCGGTCTACATTATAATTATTATGATATCTCAGCTAGCAACTTCATACTCTATTTTGGTCTTTTTTCACTCTTCAGTGTAATTCTTGCTTTTAGTATTAGGCAATGGCCGGATGTTAACTGGCGTCTGTATGTTACTGTTACTGTTGATATTATTTTTATTTCTCTAGGTTTAGTTTTTACTGGAGATATTACCTCCCCTTTTTTTATTCTATATTTATGGGTACTAATTAGCCAGGCAATGCGTTTTGGTCGAAAACTTTTATATGCAGCTCAGGCAGTTTCATTCTTATCCTATGGCATTATTGTATTGTACTCTGGTAATTTCACGGAGCATCCTTTAGAGATATCTTTTTTATTACTCAGTTTAATCATTGTTCCTTTGCACCTTAATAAATTACTTGGTTTATTACATCATGCTAGAACGGAGGCTGATACTGCAAACAAAACTAAAAGTATGTTTCTTGCAAATATGAGTCATGAATTACGCACGCCTCTGAATGCGATCATTGGTTACAGTGAAATGTTAAAAGAAGATGCTGATTCTCTTGGTTATGAAGTTTATTCAAAAGATTTAAATAAAATTACAAACGCCGGTCACTATTTGCTGGTTTTAATAAATAGCATACTTGACTTTTCAAAAGCTGAAGCAGGAAAAACTGAACTTGATTATATTTTTATTGACATTAATGAGTTATTAACTGAGATTTCAGAAATAATCATTCCCCTGGTGAAGAAAAAAAATAATACTTTAATAGTTAACTGCCCGGATAATATTGGCAGTTTTTATCTTGATAAAACAAAAATCACACAAGCGCTTTATAATCTTTTAGGCAATGCAAGTAAGTTTACTAACAATGGTAAAATTAAATTAACTGTTTTTCTTGAAAACGAAACAGATAAACAATGGCTTTATTTTTCAGTTAAAGATACTGGCATGGGTATCCCGAAAGAAAAGTTTGATCTTCTATTTCAACCCTTTACTCAAATGACCGCTTCAACAACTCGTTTGCATGGAGGAACGGGGCTCGGACTTACTATCAGTGAGCATTTTGTTTCTCTTATGAATGGAACGATTGAAGTTGAAAGTACAGAAGGGAAAGGTGCGACTTTCACCATTAAATTACCAGCGAATACTAAAGATCCCGGAAGATAACTAAATTAGCTTTTCTCCCTCCCTGTTATCTGATTTTACAGATAATAATTCATATTTTATTAGTCCACATAGTCATAAAGAATAAGGTAAGATACTGTTTTTGAACAATTAAACGGTTTAAACATGTCAGACACGCTCGAGCTCTCCAAAGATCTACTTTCACGCTCATCAGTCACCCCGGAAGATATGGGCTGCCAGGCTCTGATTGCTGAACGATTGAGCAATATCGGCTTTAAAATAGAACATTTACGTTTTAGTGAAACAGATAACCTTTGGGCTCGTAGAGGAAATGATGGTCCATTATTTGCCTTTGCAGGTCATACTGATGTTGTCCCTACAGGCCCGGTAGAAAACTGGAAATTCCCGCCGTTTGAACCGACGATTGATGATGGCATGCTTTATGGTCGTGGTACCGCAGATATGAAAAGCTCTATTGCATGCATGGTAACAGCGTGCGAACGATTCATAAACGACAACCCAAACCATTCAGGCAGCATTGCTTTTTTGATAACCAGTGATGAAGAAGGACCTGCCCATGATGGTACGGTAAAAGTTATTGAAACCTTAGAAGCGCGTAATGAAAAAATTGATTGGTGTTTGGTGGGAGAGCCTTCCAGTACTGATAAAGTCTGTGACGTTATTAAAAATGGCCGTCGAGGCTCAATTGGTTGCACATTAAAAGTTAAAGGTAAACAAGGACATGTTGCATATCCACATCTGGCAAAAAACCCCATCCATGAATTTGCACCCGTTTTAAAAATTCTTACAGAAACAGAATGGGATCAGGGTAACAAGTTTTTTCCGCCAACTACATTCCAGGTGAGTAACATTCATTCAGGCACTGGCGTAACAAATGTTATTCCGGGTGAATGTGAAGTTGTCTTTAACTTTCGATTTTCTACGGCTATTACTGACACGCAAATTCGTACCCGCGTTGAAGCATTACTGGATGAACATAATATTGAATATGAAATTGACTGGGCTTTATCCGGTCAAGCTTTTTTAACTGAACCTGGTGAATTAGTGAATGCAACTCTTAATGCTATTAAAGGAGTTTGTGGCTTTGATTCTGAGCTTTCAACCGCAGGTGGAACATCGGATGGGCGATTTATTGCGCCAACAGGGGCGCAGGTTGTTGAGCTTGGTCCGTTGAATGCGACAATCCACCAGGTGAATGAATGTGTTGCGGTAAAAGATTTAGATACTTTATCGAATGTATACGAAAAAATACTTTTCAATTTACTAAAATAAAACAATAACTAATATGCAAACGCAAACTGAATTTCTAAAACTACGCACTCACCTTGAGCAACTTATAATTGGGCAAAAGAAATTGCTAGATCGTTTATTAATTAGTTTATTAACCGGCGGTCATGTATTACTCGAAGGAGCTCCTGGTTTAGCAAAAACTACCGCAGTTAATACATTGGCAAGTGGTGTACATGCAGGATTTCAACGCATTCAATTTACACCCGATTTAATGCCAGGTGACTTAACCGGTATTGATATTTTTGATCCGGAAGCACATCAGTTTAAATTTGTTAAAGGCCCTATTTTCCACGAAATCGTATTAGCCGATGAAATTAACCGTGCTCCACCAAAAGTTCAGTCTGCTTTATTGGAAGCGATGGCAGAACACCAGGTTACTGTCGGAGGTGTAACACGACCACTTCCCGATTTATTTGTTGTAATGGCGACACAAAATCCTCTGGAACAATCAGGCACCTACCCTTTACCGGAAGCACAACTAGATCGCTTTTTATTACACATTAAACTTGACTATCCTACCCCAGAAGAAGAACTGGAAATTCTCAAACTTGATCGTAAACATCATTACGGTGAAGATAAAGAGACTATTGAATCAGCCATTACACCAGAAACAGTATTAGCAGCCCGACGTGAAGTTGCAGATATTCATGTTGATGAGATGCTTGAAAAATATATTGTAACGATTGTTACCGCAACACGTAGCCTGCATAAATGGCATAAAGATTGGGGAAATATTTTAATTGCAGGCGCCTCGCCCCGTGCCTCTATAGCTCTATTACGAGCTTCAAGTGCCTTAGCGTACTTAGCTGGCCGAGATCACGTTATCCCGGAAGATATTTTAGAAGTTGCAGCGGATGTACTAAGACATCGTCTTATTCTGGACTATTCTGCACTTGCTGCGAATATTTCTGCAGACGATATTATTCAACACCTCTTATCAGAAATACCCATTCCTTAAAATACATAACTCATCTGTGCGCAATCTTATTCAACAATTAAAAAGAATCGGTCAACAGTCTTTTATAAAGACGGATGGAAGATTTAACAAACCATTATTGAATAACGATGAAATTCTTGAATTATTACATCGAGTAAAAAGTAACAAAAAATCTCCTTCTTATAAACATGATACAGCAACACGACAAATGGGTGATATACGCTCCATATACCGTGGCCATGGAATGGATTATGAAGAAAGTCGACATTATCAACCGGGCGATGATCCACGTTATATGAATTGGCAATTAACTGCACGAACTGGCCAACAATATATGAAGGTTTTTCGTGAAGAAAGACAACCCGGTGTTTTTATACTTGTCGACCGTCGTAACTCTATGCATTTTGGGACAAAACAACGTCTTAAAATAACCCAGGCTGCACGTACAGCTGCCATTGCGGCATTCATTGCGCAAGAAAATAACTTTTTAGTTGGAGGGCTTATTCTAGATAATGAGTTGCAATGGTTTAAAGAAAACAATAACAAACAAGCTATTTTTGACTTCATTCATCAAGCTGCACGCCCTGCTTCACCTGTATTTGAGAAACAGGAACATCAACAACCTAAACTCGATGATGTACTCCGTATACTCAATGAAGTTTTAATTTCAGGTTCAACCATTTACCTCATTAGTGATTTTCACGACATCAATGAAAAGACTCAACCAACATTTTTACAACTTACAACAGCACATCAGGTATATGCGATACATATAATAGATCCTGCTGAAATAATTTTACCAGAATCAGGAATGCTCAAACTAAAAGATATAAAGGAAAATAAATATATCGATATTGATACAAATTCAACAATCGAACAAAAACATTATAAACTCAAGTCAAATGAATATTTTTCATCAAAAAAAAGCTTGTTTGAAAATATCTCAATCCCTTATCAAATAATTTCTACAACAGATGACGCCGTAGAAAACATGATTGTAATTTAAATATGAATAATGAATCTATATCATTAAACATAATAGATGGGATATACGACATCCAACCACTAGCAGCCCCTGCGTTCAGCTCATTAGAATTAACCTTACTATCATTATTTAGTCTGCTAGTTGTAAGTGTTCTGCTTTACACGTTCTGGCTATTGTTTTATTCAGCCAAGGCAATAGCAAAGCGCAAAATCAAAAAAACATATAATGATTTTTTACAAAAAAAACTGGACGAAAACAATACCACGTATCAACTATGCTCCGTTCTTTGCCAAGGGTTGAAACTCAATCAAATTAATACCGATACAATCTTACCCGTTCATCTTAACGCGTACAGACAAGATTGGGGGCTATTTACAAAAACAATATCAGATTTACGGTATAGTAAAAATAAAAAATCACCTGCAGAATTAAAAGCTCTATTCAACAGCACTCTTTACTGGCTGAAATTGTGGCCATGAACAATTTCCTATCCATAATTCAAAACTGGGACAGCATTGAGATAAGCCAACCGCAATGGTTATGGCTGATACCTTTATTTATAGCAATTAATATTTCGTTGATTATATTCCATAATAAATATATCGTAAAAATTTCAGCTGCCAGCCTATATGATAGCTCTTCAAAGAAAACGCTAATACATCCTCTTGTCAGCTTATTACAAACAAGAAGTAATTCTGGTAATAAAAAATCAAACTTTAGTATTCTCTATTTAGTTGTTTTTTCCTTTCTTGTACTTGGGCTTTCGCAGCCAATCAGAACTGGAGAAAAATTACCTGACCCGCCTCAAGAGCGTGATATTGTTTTCATCGTAGATGCTTCTGTCTCAATGATCTTACGTGACTACATTCTCAATGGTGAACGTATTGATCGCATGAGCTTATTAAAAGGTGTGTTAGATAATTTTATTGAAAACCTTAAGGGTGAGAAAATGAGTATTATTGTTTTCGGTGATCAGGCGTTTACACTCGTCCCTCTCACTTCGGACCAATACTTATTGCAAAGAATGTTATCCAGAGTACAGGCGACTGTTGCTGGTCGTTTCAATGCTATTGGTGATGCCATTGCATTAGCTGTAAAACAAGCAACTAAAAATAAAAATCAATCAGGAGAGATTAAGCGAAAGAGAGTTCTTGTTCTATTGACTGATGCTGATCAACCAACAGGGAATATTGATCCGCTCATTGCTGCAGAACTTGCTAATAATGCAAAACTACCCCTGTATACAATTGCCATTGGGGCAACGAGTCTTGCCGCTGAAGAAAGCCGTCAAAGTGGTTTACTTTATTCACCTGTTGATCTTGATTTGCTCGAGCGAATTTCTTCAATTACTGGTGCAAAAAGTTATCATGCAGTCAATCCAAGCGCTTTAAAAAATGCTATTCAGGCAATTAACTTGCATGAAACAAATAAACGCAAAGTTAAGCCTCAATATTATCAGGAAGAGCTTTATTATTGGTTTTTAATTACCACATTCATCATTTTCAGTCTCCATCAACTCGTAAGTTTATTTAAGAACACATTGATGCAGAACCGGCACGCCAGAAAATGAATTCTCTATTACACTTACAAAACATCTCATGGCGAGAACCCCTTTGGTTACTTCTTGCTCTGCAACCAATTATCATTATATTTATAAGAAAACTTATTCAAAAAAACAACCTCTCACTCTATGCTGAGAAAAGATTACAACCGTGGGTCGTCTGGCCCGCAAACCATGTATTCACAATAAAAGACTTTAGTAAAAATACAGCTTACCTGCTTGCCTGGTTATTGTTCTCAATCGCACTTGCAGGGCCACGTTTACCACTCAGTCACGTTGATAAAAATCAACTTCCTGGTGTTAATATTATGTTGGTAGTTGATCTTTCAGCATCAATGCAGGCAAGAGATATTACTCCAAACCGCTTACGTCGTAGTAAACTAGAAATCTATGAATTATTAGAAAAAGCACATGCCCATCGCATTGGAATTACTGTGTTTTCTGCAAGACCTCATCTCTTTGTACCAATAACTTCCGATCATGCGGCTCTAAAAACATATATAGAAACTATTGATCAGTTAACGTTCCCAACGGCAGGAAGTAAACCTTTTGAAGCGTTACTACTTGCTAAAAAAGAACTCTCAAAAACCAAAGGAAAATCTGTCATTGTTTTAATAACTGATGGTGACTTTGCATTATTTACAGATGAACAATTAACAAGCCTGAATAATCAGGCTACACCGATCTTTGTTCTTGGAATTGGTACACCTGAAGGTGAAGCAGTACAAATGAAAGATGGAACATGGCTGCAATATAATCAACAACACGTAATATCAAGAATGAATGAAGATAATTTACGTAATCTTGCTAACAAATTTAATGGTAAATATAGCCAGGTATATAATGACGACAGCGACTGGTCTATTCTTTTTGAACAAGGGATAACAAGTCATAATTCCATTACGAATATAAACGAAGAAAAACAAATACTCTGGGATGAACTTTTCCCTTTCTTTCTTATAACATCAATATTTTTCTTTATGTTTTCGTTAAACACTTTCAAAATAAAAAATATTGCTACCCTTTTTCTGGTTTCAATATGTATGTTCTCATATCCTGAAAATGATGTTTATGCACTTGAATCGGGACAAACAGACGAACAAGCTGCTTATCGTGCATACCAAACAGAACACTATTCTGAAGCAGCAAAGCTTTATCAAAATATAAAAGGTTATAACAGTTATCTGGGGCAAGCTAACAGCCTATATAAGATTGGGCACTATCAAAAAGCTATACCACAATTTACTTTTGCTCTTTTGAGCGCAAAAAATGACTCGCAGCGCGCTGTTGCCTTGTACAACCTTGCTAACAGTTACTTCAGGACAGGTGATTTTACAACCGCCGTAACCACTTATAATGATGTATTACGTTATAGACCTGAAGATAAAGCCAGCTTATACAATTTAAAAGTCAGCAAAATACTAAAGGCGAACATTGAGTTACGAATAAAGCAACAAGAAAAGAGCATCTTATCTTCACGGCAAGGACGAGGCCCGAGTACAGCTGCTATTGCTAATGGTGTTGAGATTAATGAAAACACCTCAGTCTCTCTTGGTCAGGACACCGGTGAGTTACAGCAAGATATACCTTTACCAAAATTGCCTGATTTAGATGAAGATAGCATCAAAAACCTGTTACTTTCCGGATTAAACAACATTAGATTAGCCGACCAGGGAACTTTACAAAACACGCAATCAAGCTACAGGAAAAATAAAAATATTTCACTATTACAGGCTCAGCAGCATTTAAATTCAATAGAGGACTCTCAACATTTATTGTGGAAGCGATTATTTGAAATTGAAGAAGGTTTCCCTGCTCCAGTTGAAAAAGAAAAGATAATACCTGGTGTTAAACCATGGTAAATATTTGCCCAAAGTATCTGTCTATGTTATTAATTTTATTAATTAATAACACCTGTTTTGCAGGTAAAGACATTGATAACTCACAACTAATATTATTTATTGATAAGTCAGAAAGCATACTTGGTCGGCCGATACGAGCAGAGCTATATGGTGTTTCACTTAAAACTAATATTACCAATGTAAAACTAAAACCATTAAGCGATGATTTTGGTGTAGTTGTCGATTATGTGATCAATAATACAAGTGACAAACGCTGGCCAGAAAAATCAATACAAATATTAAAATTAAAATTATATCCGCGCCAAGCTGGTGACCTGGTAATACCTGGATTATCAATTAATTCTGCACATAGTAAAAAGAAAACTATTCATGTTACACAAGGAAAGAATAGCGAACCTAGAGTAACCTTTTCTACAATTTCACCTTATGAAAGGCAACAATTAATTATTCACACTACTCTTATATCAAAAGAATCTTCTGCACGTTTGTCAGTTAAAGGTAAATCAGAAATAGATGGATTTAAAAGTACTCCACTAAATTTTAAACGCATTAAAAATACAGATGGAACATATCTTTTACAAATTGGCTGGGCTCTGTCTGCCATTAAAAGTGGCGTTCTTAAATTAGAACTTCCACCTGTTACTTACAGTGTTAGTGGTGTATCCAGAAAACAGTATTACTTACCAATAAAAAAATTAAACATTCAAGCTCTACCCTCCTACCTGCCACCCACTATTCCTGTTGGGAAGGTAACAATAAAAAGTGAATCCGTTAATACAAATATATTACAAACAAACGTCCTCTCTTACTGGAATCTCAGCATTAACGGTGCACTTAATAATGCTTATAATCTACCGCCAGTGTTAAGGCAAATTATATCGAATAAGCAATTTAGTTTTTTACCCATTGATTCGGAACGAAATACTAAAGCAACTGATAGTAGTTTATTCAGTACGGTAAACTATTCCATACCCTTTAAAGCTCTACAAAGTGGTTTTGTAACGCTACCCGAAATAGAAATACAATATTTCGATCCTCATGATGCAAAATTAAAATCAATAATTCATCGCTCAGAAGAGATTTTTGTTTTAAGTTTTATTTGGCGTATTTTTATTGCTTTAGCTATATTTTTTATATTGTTTTATGCCGGCAGAAAAATTTACGAAGTATGGCAAAGGCATATATATTCACATAATAAGCGTATACTGGCTTTTGAGAAACTGCATGGTACTAAGGATATTAAGGGGACGCGAGAAGCCATCATTCTTATAACAGAAGCTGAATACTGGCCTAAAAACATAACAATAAGCCAATGGGCTAAGTTATGGAAAGATAAATATCAGGTAAGTAATAGCTTTGAAGAATTTATATCTGTATTGTCAGCTGGTTTATATAGTTCAAACTCAAACATTAAAACAACTGAGTTAAGCAAACAATTGCTTAACATAGTAAAAAATAGAAAAAAAGTTAAATCCAGCTTCTAAAAATTGGCAATTGCTATTTCTATAGTGCGAATCACATCATCCTCGAGTTCTTTTGCAACTTTATGAGCCTTACTTGCAGCTGCAATTTTTCCGGGACGTACAAATAAAATATGCGTTTTATTATTTTTGCTATACATAGAAATATGTAGTGGGCATAAAGCCAGCATACTCGGATCTATATTACTGATTCTGTTTGCATACCAGCCATTGCAAAAAACCATACTACGAATACTATCTAACTTATTTTTATTGTAGTCATTCCCCCAGCGCTTTGCGAAGTGAGATAAGTTTTTACCTATGTTTGGCTCAGATATAACGAAATAACTATTATTTTCTAACGTGGTAAAAACACTTTTATAAACTTCATCCATTCCAGCTGAAACAGTTCGATCATAAACAAGTGGATTCACTTTAAGTGTAGTCGTTGTCGTCGCAGTTTTTTTGACGAGCTGTGGTTCTGCTATTAATGTTGTTATAGGTAATAATAATAATAAACTTAGCAACTTTAACACTTTGGGCACCTCAAATATTATTTTCAAAATAGATTATATCTAACAAATTACTGATCTTTAATTTTCTTCCAGGTTACTTCATCTCGAACATACGTTGGTATAGCATCTTCTGCTCTGACCATCTTGCCTTGCTTGTATAAATCTGCTGCTAAAACTGCGATATCCTGTGCATGTGGAAAGCACTCAACTTTAGAGCTTGTTATATTGACATGTTTTGACTGGGCTAGTTCAACTTTAAAAGTATCCAATCCACTACCAAGGCAGTGCCATGCTCCTTCTTTTTCCACCTTAGAAACAGGACTTACCCTTTCAGTACCTTGGAGTTTCATTATACTTTCGTCAAGTTGATAACAGGCCCAATACATTTCGTTCATGCGAGCATCTATTGCACTCAGTACATTTTCTTTATTCTCTTCTCTATAAGCAAGTTGAGCAAGAGCAACAAGGCTAGAAACAGGAATTACTGGTAAATCCGCACTAAATGCTAGTCCTTGAGTAACACTTGTAGCAACACGAACCCCGGTAAACGAACCAGGACCACAATTAAATGCCACTGCATCAAGAGCTGATAATGATATACCGGCATTTCCTAGCAATTCATCTACCATCGGTAATACACGCTCGGTATGCTGACGAGGAATAATTTCATAAATTTCATGAGACTTTCCATCATCATATAATGCAACAGAGCAGGCTTCAGTTGCGGTATCTATAGCAAGAATTTTCATTAACGATCGCTAGGTAAAAAGAAGGCCATAGCATACACAGTGCAGTGCTACACCGCTACTACTTAGTATATTGATTTAAGAAAGAGGAATTAGTTAGAAGGCTAAACGACGACGGCTATATCGACTTTTAGCGACATACTCTTTAGTCGACATTGGTTTTGGTTCATTTGATATTGCAGGTTCTGCTTCCACATTCATTTTTTCGACTGGCAATTCGACAGGTTCTACTACTGTAAGTGTGGGCGCTATCGCTACAGGTTTAGTCATTTCTTTAATTTCATTTACACCATCATCAGTAAATTGAAATTCTACTCCACCAATGACGATCCAGTCACTATCTTTCAGTTCTGCATGAGAAATAGCTGCACCATTGAGTTCTAGTAAAGTTTCATCGGCATTAGATTTAATAATAAAACGGTATGATTGTGCTTCTTTAATCGCCTCAACCGTCGCATGGCTTTCAGCTATGCCGTCTTCAGGTACACAAATATCCATATCAAAATTT
>JAUVEN010000160.1 GCA_030594815.1 Gammaproteobacteria bacterium | reverse complement strand
TTTAGCAATAGTCTCTGCTGCCTGATGATCTTTTTTTGAACCTAATATCCAGACCTGCACACCTTGAGTATTTAATTTATTAGCAAGCTCGGCATAATATTCAATAGGCCAACGTTTGGCTTCACCGTATTCTGCCCCCGGTAAAAAAGCAATAACCGGTTTATCCAGGTTTAGTTTTAATTCTTTTAACAATCGTTGTAGATTGTCTTCATCTACTGTTAACTTTGGAAAAGGAATAGTCGGTGTTTGATCTGCATCGTCATTTATTCCTAATGCAACATAACGTTGTACAGTTTGTTTTAAGAGATTTTTATCTAGCGAATGTATATCATTGATCAATCCATAACGCATTTCACCGCGATAACCGGTACGTTGTTTAGCTTTTGCAAAAAAAGGCACTAATGCCGATTTATACGACCGAGGTGTAATTATCGCTTGATCATATTGTTTTACACGTAATGATTTTCCCAACTGGTAACGTCGAAACAAGCCAAACTCACCATGGCTGACGGGTACGTTAATTGACTCTCTTACTTCAGGCATACGCGCTAATATAGGATTTGACCATGCAGGAGCTAATACATCAATTTCAACAGGGTGTGGTCTTTGTTTTAAAGTCATAAAGAGACTTTGGGCCATAACCATGTCGCCTACCCAAGCTGGTCCAGCAACTAAAATTTGCTGTTTTTCAGTCATAGTTACAATTATCCACAGATCCTTTTAACAATTTCAACATTCTGTTTCAGGTGTTTTTGATTAATCGTTCCTACAATCATACTACTTACACCATCATGCTTAAATATATATTCAAAAGCTTGTTCAACACCTCCGCCACCTGCTGATTTATCAGCATGACCGCTTTGCAATCCTTTTTTAATGATCACGCCTTTATTTAATTCTTGTGCGCGTTTGATTATGGGTAAGTCATGATCATCACTTAAATTTAATGTCGCCATAACCACATCTGTATTTTCAACCACCCACATACCGCCTGCGACTGTTTTAGTTGACATGCCATATGATTGAATTAGGCCTTTTTGTTTAAGTCTTTCTAATTCTTCTAACGCACCTTCATTATTAATGATGTGCATATCATCACCATTGGAATGAACTAACACTATATCCAAGCTATCACGTTTTAATCTTTTTAAACTTCGCTCGACACTCATTCGTGTATGTTCTGCAGAAAAATCAAAACTTGATTTTCCATTTTCAAATATCTCACCAACTTTTGTCATAATGACCCAGTCATTTGGATTCGTCATTAACTGTCCGAGCCGTTCTTCACTATTTCCATATGCAGGGGCAGTATCAATAAAGTTAATCCCCAAGTCTTGTGACAATGCTAAAAGATCACGTACTTCATTATCATTGGGAATGGTGAATCCACTGGGATATTTTACTTCCTGATCACGTCCAATTTTTACGGTTCCTAATCCCAGTACACTAACTTCAATACCGGTTGAGCCCATTTGTCGTTTTGCTAATGCTGCCATTTGTCTTCTTCCTGCCAAGGTAAGTCTGCAACCGAAGCATGACTAAATTCAGGCATCTCCATCACATTACTTTTTGTTACATTTTGTTTTTCTAATTGCTCGAGTACATCATTTGCTAAATTTGGGGCTAACGCCAATTTAGTTGGCCATGTAGTAATAATATTATTCTCTTCAAAACAAAATGAAGTTGCAGGTCGCTGTCCTTCTTTTTGTTTAGGTTCTGCTCTATCAATATTTAGTGTCGCCCACTGCATTGCAGGAAAATTTAACCACGGCATTAAAGACTGTAATTCTTTTTTTGCTTTGTTAATTTGTACCTCAGCTGTTCGATGAATACCTTCTTCTGCCAACTGACCACCCAGATACCAAACAATATTTCCTTGTTTATCTTCTCCACTGGTAATCGTAATTCGGGGATTTATACTTGCACCTAAACAATGTGCATAGAGTTTTTCAGGCAGGCCACTTCGCACCATCACCATTTGTAATGGACGCAGCTGCATTTCAGGATTTGAGCGTCCCATTTTCTTTAATAAACCGGCGTTGCCTTTTCCTGCTGATAATATAATTTTCTCTGCTTTAATATTCCAAATCTCTCCATCAGCAGCTTCTACAGTTAATTTATTTTTAGAAAATTCAGTAACAGCTTTAATATGCATAATATTCTTAATATTAGGTGTAGCAAGCGCTTTAATTAAACTGCCTGCATCTAAAACTGGTTCATCCAACTGATAAACCTTACCTTTAAACTTTTCATTCTGAAAAACAGCAGGACGATCAATTTTATTCACTGCAACCATACGTCCACGTACAACTCTGCTGGCAAAAAAACCGGATAATCGTGACATTAAGCTTGGCGTAGACCACATATATTGGTGCTCAGATAAAACGGTTGCAGTAGAGAGATCTACCTCACCCTTACCTTGTAAACAATCACGCCAGATTTGAGGCATGGCAAAAATAGACTCAGAAGATGCAGTTAACTTTCCGGTTAACGCATATTTGGTACCGCCATGAATAATACCTTGTGAATAGCGAGTTTGACCTGCGCCGAGAGATTCAGTTTCTAAAAGTAGAGTTTGATAACCTGCTTGACGTAATCGGGCGAGCATCCAAAGTCCGGCTATACCACCACCAAAAATTACAACATCAACTATCAGATCTTTTGCTTTATTCGATGAACTCGATTTATCTGAAGTAGCTGTACTCATCTACTTTTTAATTTTCTTTTCAGTCTCACGAATGG
>JAUVEN010000087.1 GCA_030594815.1 Gammaproteobacteria bacterium | reverse complement strand
TAGTGCTTCACCTAAAGTTAAAATATATGATTTTGTTGCCGCATAATTGGCGACATATGGAATACCCTGATAACCAAATAAACTGGAGACAAAAAGAATTCCACTCACCTTGCGTTTCTTTAAACGTGGCCCAAAAATATTGGCAATTTGCATGGGTGCGATAGTATTTAAATAAACCAGCTCGGTATTTTTCTGTACATCAGTTTCTACAAACTCACCGACAATCTCGGAGCCGGCATTTGGAATAACTAAACCAATATCAAGATCACGTGTTGCTTCTTCAAGCTCCTCAACAGCTTTGTGTTCAGTTAAGTCAACAGGAAAAGTCATTACTTGTACTCCGTACTTATGGCTCAAGTCATTTTTTAAAGAGGTCAGGAGATTTTCTCTGCGTGCAACAATCACCAGATTTAACCCTTGTGCTGCAAGTTGTATTGCCATTTCTTTTCCTATGCCGCTTGATGCGCCAGTAACGAGTGCCCAGGGGCCATATTTTTGTGCGTATTTTTTCATGATGTTTTCCTTAATTTGAATGTGTTGCATGGCATAATTGTAGCGCCAACACTTTTTGTTTACTATCGGGCAAAGTGAGACTATATTGTTCTCTATTTGAGAACAGTAAGATCGATATAGGTGTGATAAATGGAAGATTTAAAGCGCATGGCGATATTCAGTGCCGTTGTGGATGCGAAAAGCTTCTCTGAAGCGGCGCGCCGAATGGGTATTGCTAAATCGGCAATCAGTAAACACGTAAGTTTGCTGGAGCAGCACCTCGGAGTGCGACTGCTTAATCGAACAACCCGCAGACTCAGTCTTACTGAAGCAGGTGAAAAATTCTACCAACGCTGTGCACACATTGTGAGCGAAGCGAATGAAGCCACACGAGAAGTGCGACGATTACAAGAGCAACCGATGGGTACGCTTAAACTATCTTCTACCGTGGCTTTTGGCACCAAACACCTGGTTCCTCTGCTAAGCAAATTTCATCAGGAACATCCTGAACTGAAGGTTGATTTACAGCTGAGTGATGATGTGATTAACATCATTGAAGAAGGTATTGATCTGTCAATTAGAATAGGCTGGTTACCTGAATCTAACCTGGTGGCTCGCAGGTTATTTGCTGCGCCACGCATCGTGGTTGCCTCGCCGCAATATCTGAAAAAACACGGTACACCTCGAACACCAACAGAACTTGTTAATCACAACTGGATCATTGTTACTTTGCTTCCACACCCACAACGCTGCACATTTAAACGCAATGGACAACAACAAACCGTACATATAATGAGTAGCACTCGCACTAACAGCATCGGTGCTTCGCTTGCATTTGTCAGAAATGGAGATGGCATTACCTCGGTATCATCTTATCTAATAGAGGAAGATATTAAAGCCGGTAGACTGGTGCCGTTGTTAACCGATTATGAAACAGAAGAAGTGGGAGTTTTTGCAGTTTATCCCGATCGCCATCACATACCCGCCAAGGTACGCTTATTTATAAATACATTAACGGATTGGGGGAAGTCACAGTCGGTTGCATAGAATTTAAAATACTATTTGGAGCGGCTCTGATAATTTTACTTATCCAGGATAACCCCTTATATTTTTTATGAGTCTGCATTATAAAAAAAGCACGTTCTATTTTACGTAGAACGGCTTTTTGCTGTATTTATTTAATCTTAAATATCAGGTCGTTTGATAATAGAGGTTTTGCGGATGATTTGCCTGGGCAAAGAAGAACCAACGCTCAGCAAGTAAACCAACGTACTGAATAATAAATGCGCCTAGTAAAATGCTTGTGCTTTCTGAGTTAATACCAATCCAAAGTAAAAGAATGGGCGTTGGGAATACAAGAATCATGAAACCCCATTTAATAATTTTTACGAACGCAGCTGATTTGTGATGGAAGAAATCACGTGTGTTCATTGAGCCACCTTGCATGCCCATTGATTTTTGCTGAATCTTTGGATGACGAATACCAATCGCAGATTGTATAGTCGATATGGCTTTAATATTGGCATTGCGATGCAAGCTGGCACTGCGAGATAAAAAGGCAACGGCAGTAATAATGATGGCCCAGTTACCATACAAGCTTAGCAGCTCAGGAGCATTTGCATTAGCGAATGAAGTGGCTAAGGTGAAACCAGAGGCTGTGCCTAATAATAAATAATTGATAACAGTAAGAGGGGAAGACCATTCCTGTAAGAATTTGATTGCAGCATAAATCATCGCAGTACAAATAAATAATGCGAATGTTGCGATAGCACCCAAAGTACCAACAATTAAGCTTAATTGTAGCGTTACACCTTCTTTGCTTGTGTATAAAACAGTATCCCATTCAAAGAAATGCATAATACTGTAAACAAAGATTAAGCCCATTAAGGTTGGTAAGACAATGACTTCACGTGATAACCATGATGTGCGCCACATTGCAGCAGAACGCCATGCGCGTTCAGGACGGCCTAAGTGAAAGAAGGAAGCGATTAAGCCGCCAACTAAAAACATCAGCGCAATAAAACCACCTATGCCATAAAATGCTGTACTGTCCTGCGTTGCAACAAGTTTAACTGCTGAATAACTTTGGCCGGTGAACAAAGCTAAAAATAAGCCCTGACCTACGCCAATTAATGTTGTTAAAAAGATAACTGAAAATGCCGGATGCATTGTCGATCTCCTGAATTATATTAAAAAACTTTAGCCACGAAGGACACGAAGTATTTTTTCTTGGTGTTCTTCGTGTCCTTTGTGGCAAATAATTATTACCAAGAAGTACTATCGTCGAGTGTCGGTGCATCAACTGGTGCACTTGGTCCGCGTTGTTCTTTATTCAATGGATTATCTGCACGTTGCAATTCATCTTCATGAATATGCATACGTATTTTTCGACGAGGTAAATAATGGTTAGACGGATTGGTACCCCATTCAGGCATTAACTGATAACCACCTTCTTCACGAATCTGTATAGAGACTTCTGAATCAGGATCATGAACGTCACCAAATAAACGTGCGCTAGTTGGGCAAGCCAATACACATGCTGGTTTACGTTCTGCTTCTGGTAACGATTCATCATAAATACGATCAACACATAGGGTACATTTTTTCATGATCTTTTGTTCTTCATCGATTTCACGTGCACCGTAAGGACAAGCCCATGTGCAATAGCGACAACCAATACATTTGTCGTAATCAACTAATACGATGCCGTCTTGTTCTCGTTTATAACTTGCGCCAGTCGGACAAACAGGAACACAAGGAGCGTCTTCACAATGTAAACAACTCTTAGGGAAGTGAACGGTTTCTGTTTTTGGAAACTCACCAATTTCATACGTTTGAACACGGTTAAAAAAAGTACCGGTAGGATCTTTACCGTATGGATTTTCATCCGTCATAAAACCCGCTGGGCCTGATGTGTTCCATTCTTTACAACTTGTTACGCAGGCATGGCAGCCTACGCAAACATTTAAATCTATAACTAATGCTAATTGTGTCATAGTCTTTACTCTTAAATATTAATTTGGGCCACGAAGGACACCAAGAACACGAAGACAACCCTAAAAGATGTAAAAAACACGGGGAGCAAGGGGGGCGCTGGGAATTTTAAATTTGTTCGCCCTGTGTTCCCCGTGATCCCTGTGGTTTAATCTTTGAAATTTATCTCTACTTTGTGTTCTTGGTGTCCTTTGTGGCTATTACTTTTCTTTACTTGTTTTTAGTAAACAAGCCGGCAAAGAAACCGATCTTCTTAGGTCGTTCGCCCATTCCAGGAACAGGTGATATTCCATCAAACTGTGGGAAGGTTTCTTTTGCTTCATCGTCTTCTGCTTTATAAACACGAACACGTACGTCAAACCAACCTGCCTGACCGGTAACCGGATCAGAGTTTGAAATATGTTCGCCGCATTCGTTCTTCGGTAATTCTTCAGAAATTAAATGATTTAATAAGAATCCTTTTTTAGATTCATTGGCATCATCATCTAAGTTCCATGCACCTTTGGCTTTGCCAATTGCATTCCAGGTCCAAACTGTGCCTGGTTCTACTGCTTCAGAATAACGTGCTAAGCAGCGTACTTTACCGTGCATTGATTCAGCCCACATCCAACCACCATCTTCAATGCCCTGTGCTTGAGCAGTTGATGGATGAATGTGCATATAGTTATGGGCATGAATCTGACGTAACCACGCGTTTTGTGAATCCCACGAATGATACATTGCCATTGGACGTTGTGTTAACGCAGCCAAAGGATATTTTTGCTTATCGGTTAACTGAACTTCTAATGGTTCAGCATAGAACGGTAGCGGATCAAAATGTGTTTCAACACGCATACGTAAATGTTCCGGTGGTTGTTTACCTTCGAGTTTACCTTGCGCCGCTAAACGGAACTTCATTAACACTTCAGAATAAATATGAATGTTAATCGGCTCAGCATAGCGTGTTAACGCATGTTCCTGAGACCATTTTAAGTAACCGCGATTCCAGTTACGCATGTATTGGTATGATTTAGGGAGTTCATGATGATAAACACAATTGTTTTTCTCGTACATTTCCCATTGGTTTGGATTTGGTTCACCTTTCATGAACTTCTCGCCACCTTTACCGCGCCAGCCAGATAAGAAACCAATACCAGAACCGGGTGCTGTTTCATGGTTAACGATGAAGTCAGGGTAGTCACGATACTTATGTGAGCCGTCTTCATTCGCGAAAGCAGGTAAACCTAAACGTGCACCTAATTCAATAACAACTTCCTGGAATGGCTTACAGTCACCTTTTGGTGGAACAACAGGAATACGAACTGAATCAACAGGACCATCAAATTCTGAGATAGGACGATCCAGCATCGACATAACATCGTGACGTTCCAGGTATGTTGTATCGGGTAATAATAAATCGGCATAGGCAGACATTTCTGATTGGAAGGCATCGCAAACAATCAGGAATGGAATTTTGAATTCACCGTTCTCATCTTTTGAGTTCAACATCTCGCGAACTTCAGTGGTGTTCATGGATGAGTTCCATGCCATGTTAGCCATGAAGATCAACAAGGTATCAATGCCATACGGATCTTTGTTTACCGCATTCGTTATAACGTTATGCATTAAGCCATGAACTGAAAGCGGGTGCTCCCAGGAGAACGCTTTATCAATACGAACCGGTTCGCCTTTGTCATCCACAAATAAATCATTCGGTTCAGCAGGCCAACCAAGAGGCATACCATCTAAAGGAGTATTAGGTTGAACACCTTCCGGGCCTTTCGGTGTTTTTGCACAAGGAGGAATTGGACGCGGGAACGGCGCTTTATGACGGAAACCACCTGGACGATCAATCGTACCCAACAAGCTCATTAAAATACTTAAAGCACGAATAGATTGGAAACCATTCGAGTGAGCCGCTAAACCGCGCATTGCATGGAAAGAAACCGGGTTACCGGTAATCGTGTCGTGATCTTTGCCCCAGGCATCCGTCCAGGCAATCGGTAATTCGATTTGTTCGTCACGTGCAGTAATGCCCATTTCGTGAGCTAAGGTGCGGATAGTATCAGCAGGAATGCCCGTTACTTCAGCAGCCCAATCAGGCGTGTATTTTTCAACGCGATCTTTTAATAATTGAAAAGCCGGTTTAACCTGGCGACCATCAGGCATAGTAAATTCGCCTAATAGATAAGGATCAAGGCTTTCTTCACGTGCATGCATGGGTTTATCGCTATTACGATCCCACCAAACTTTATCTTGTACTTCAAAACATTCAGAATCTTGTGTGATATCCGTGTGTACAAACAAACCAAAATCATCACTGGCTTCATCCGTGCTGATCAATTCTGCAGAGTTAGAGTATTGAACGAGGAAATCACGATCATAAAGACCTGTTTTGATGAGTTCGTGAATCAATGCCAGCATTAAGGCGCCATCGGTACCGGGTTTAATCGGAATCCACTCATCCGCAATCGCAGAGTAACCGGTACGAACAGGGTTAATTGAAATAAAACGACCACCGTTACGCTTAAATTTAGACAGCGCAATTTTCATTGGATTTGAGTGATGATCTTCGGCAGTACCAATCATAATGAAAAGTTTAGAACGGTCTAAATCAGGACCACCAAACTCCCAGAAAGAACCACCGATGGTGTAAATCATGCCTGCTGCCATGTTGACCGAGCAGAAACCACCGTGTGCAGCATAGTTTGGTGTACCAAACTGCTTAGCGAATAAGCCAGTGAGTGCTTGCATCTGATCACGGCCAGTAAAGAGAGCGAATTTCTTAGGATCTGTTTCACGTAAATGGCGTAAGCGATCTTCCATAATCTGGAAGGCTTCATCCCAGCTGATTTCTTCAAATTGAGCTGTACCACGTTCAGCACCTTCTATACGTTTTAACGGCTTGGTTAAACGCGCTGGAGAGTACTGTTTCATAATGCCCGATGCGCCCTTGGCACAAATTACACCCTTATTTAAAGGATGATCTGGATTACCCTGAATGTAACGAACTTCGTTATCTCTAAGCGTAACGCGGATGCCACAACGGCATGCACACATGTAGCAAGTGGTGTTTTTAGTTTCAATTCGCCCTTCTGGAGGCGAAATTGGGTCATGTAATACGGTCATAGTGTGGCCTTAGATTACTGCGATCAGTATCGAAATTTAAACGAGCGCGCGATTATAGGGTTGAAATCGAGCAGTGACTAATCAGGTTTATTAAGAACATAATAAAATCATTATATACTAAAATACTCAGGAACTGCATCTACCCCAATTGGGTAGTCATTAAGTAGTATTTTTCTTACAAATAACCTTAATTTTCTTTATGAATTACACATAAGAAAAATAAATAAAAATGTTTAGAAATAATAGCTTAGGGATAAATAAGCGATTGTCAGTAACTATAGACAATGTTCTTTTATTTGCCAGTTTCTGTAGCGGCCAGATAGAAAGATTTCATGAGTAAAAAGTAAATTCGGCTTATGCAAATGGTGCAGCTGATAAGATTGTAAATGAAAAAAGCCTCTCGTTGGACAATGTTGTTTACTTAAGGTGTAATTTGTTTTTCGTAGGTTCGAATAAATTCGAACCTACAGAGATGATCGTAAATAAAAAAAGCCCCGAGTTGGAGGCTTTTTCATCGGCTAAACTTTTTGATTACATATACTTTTTAGAAATGTATTTATAGTAGGCTCGTGAGCCACCTTTCATAAAAAAGTACGACTTGGCCTTTTTAGCTTCCAGTAAATACTGTAACCATCGAACTTGTTTACCAACAGCATCATAGATCAGTAAGGTACGGTTTTCTTTGTTTGCCTGCTCGATGTATTTATTTAGTCCCTTAAGATCATTAATAGAGACACTGCGCTCTTTGCCGAAGAAAAGGCCAGTTGCGTCACGTTGAAAACTATCACGTACATCCAACACTAAAACTCTTTGGCTGAGTTTATTCTCAAATTCTTCCGGGCTTATTAAAAATGTTTTAAAGGTTTTTTTGCTGATCAGGTTTTTAGGATTTATGGGGCTTTCACCTAATAACACCGAGTCAGCCGGGTATTTTTTCGCCCAGTCCATGATTCCGGCATCGTAGGAAACAACATTTTTGATGTTATTTTTCTTACATTTTAGGGCTGCCTTATAGGATTTCATGCAGGTTTTGCCATTACAGTAGACAATAATCTGTTTATTCGGGTTGTCATCGCGTAACTTACGCATATTTTTTATGAAATCTTTAGATGAAATAGAGATATTTAAAGCGCCCTTAATACGCAGCGTTTTGTGTTCATAAGCAGAACGAACATCAACAATAATGGCTTTATCCTTTATTTCGTGAAAATCAGATATCTCAATATAAGGAGTGGTTGGGTAACGGCCGCGTCCTGGAAATTCTTCATTTTCGGCGTATACAGTCATGCCTGGGGTTAAAAGCATGGCTATTAGACCGATTTTGAATATTTTTATTATTATTTTCATTACCATCCCTTTTTAAATTATGATTAAGTCTCTCTTATATCGACATAAACATTCAATTCTTAAATTTTCCGAGCACTCACTAGTATATTTTATTACTGCATTTTGCACCATTCTAATAAATTGCCTTGATAAATATAAGGTTATGGTCAATGATTAACCACTATTATTAACAAGCGTTACTAAAATATCGGATTATATTTTCTCATGGAGAGCAGTTTAATTATATTAAAACTTGTTATCCATGTGGGTCGTTCAGTTAAATTCTAACTAATAAAGAATCTGTACGGATATTTTTCACAAAATATATTTTGAGGTGCAGTATGAAGTCAATTAAGCATTATTTAGTATTAATTATTGGAATTTCATTTTTATTGTCGAGTACAGTTACATTTGCTGCTGATACATTGCATTGGGCAGGCTGTGGTATTTCTAAAAAGGCCTTTATGAAAGAAATGGCGAAAGCATACACAAAAAAAACAGGTGTGCAGATAAAGCTGAGCGGTGGTGGAGCTACGAAAGGAATTCGTAATGCGGCTAATGGCAGTATTGATATTGGTGGGGCTTGCCGTATCTCTATATATAAAAATAAATTAGAACGTAATGCATATCAAATTCCGGTTGCCTGGGATGCATTGGTTGTCTTTGTAAATAAAAATAATCCAGTTAGCAATATTACATTTGAGCAGTTACGTGCTCTTTATCTTGGCAAAATCACTAATTGGAAACAGTTAGGTGGCAATGATGCGAAGATAGAGCTATTTACTCGCCGTGGTAAACTCTCCGGTGTTGGACGTACGCTACGTGAACTCGTTTTTGCAAATTATGAGCAAGAATTTAAAAGCACTTATGTCGTTAAATCTTCCGGTCCTGTTGAAAAGGGCGTACTAAAAAATCCTAATGGTATCGGTGTTTCAGGCATTAGTAGTGCAAAAAAACGCGATCTAAAACTACTCAAACTGGATGGTCAAGCACCTACTTACGATAATATTAAAATTGGTTCTTATGCCTTGTATCGTCCACTTTATCTTGTAATTAATCGCAGCAATAAAACACCGCTGGTGCGTGATTTTATTAAGTACGCGGTGAGCAGAGAAGGACAGGATATTATTCGCAAGCAAGGTACCGTGCCATATAAAGACGCACTGCACCTGGTGATGAAGCAATTAGATCAATATGATCGTGCCAGTTCCCGAGGGTTATACCGTACGAATTAAAGATTAAAAATGTATAAATAAAAAGGCGTTACTTGCAATACAAGTAACGCCTTTTTTATTTCAGTTTTATCTTCAATTTGGTTATATTTATCAGGAAATTAGTTTATTTCTATCATCAAACCTCAAGCCTAGTGATTCTTTTTTGTTATTAAGCTCTTAAAAGATACACAAATCCTTCGAAAGCAGGGAAAAAGGATCTGGATAAGGATATTTCTCACAGCCCAACTCTATTGCTAATTCCCACATGAGGGACAATATTGAGTGCTTTTTCAATATACCTTATATATAGGCAGCTCTTTTACCTTTAATTAGCGATTTTTATAAAAATGTCATGTAAAAAGCATTATTTTGCTAGAAAAGTCAGGGGTATAAATAATATGTATAGGGGGGTAATGCATTAATACTCGACGCTTAGCCATTTTAGGGATATTCTACACGGCAATTAATTTTGAGGGTTTTCAATTAAGGAAACTCTAGTTCTAGTGGCTATAATTTTGAGGATAACAAAATGTTCATGACCAACCCTTTTGACGCACTTACGTCATTAATATCAACCGATGTAATGCAGATGTACATCATCGTCATGGCGATATTCGTCGCAGGCGGTACAATTCTAGACATGATGCATAAGAAAAGTGCGAAGTACTTTTTCTTAGATTCAGCAAAAAATGCAAAAAATGCAAAGCGCACAGTAAGTACAGGTGAAAAAGCTGGTATTGCAGTTGCAACTATAGCGAGCGAAGTTATAACGTCTAGCGAATTCTGCAACACGAAACGTCGTATTTCTCATCTTTTAACTATGTACGGTTTCATCATTTTCGTTGCGACTTCAGCATTGATGATTTTTGGCTGCGACACTATCGCAACAGAAACTCTGGCGCAATTTTGGCACATTGGTGCAATCATGCTTTGTCTTGGTGGTTACTGGTTCTGGTTCTTTATCCGTGTTGACGTAAATTCTGAAGGCGTTAAGTGGTATCAACTACGTCGTGCAGATATCTTTATTGTATCTCTTTTCACAACAGCAACATTCGCATTAATCTGGTCTAATTTACAGTCTGGTGGAATGAATGGTGCCGTAGCTGATATGGGTTTAACTACATTGTTCTTCGGATTATTCCTTGTTTCAAATACAATGCTTTTTGCCAGCGTAATGTGGTCTAAGTTTGCACATATGTTCTTTAAGCCTGCTGCAGCATTCCAAAAACGTGTTGCACATGCAGATGGTGGAAGTCTGAACTTGCCAGGTGATTTCGATTTATCTTCAGCTGAAGTGCAAGCAAAATTCCCAGATATTCCAGAGTACATGGGTAAGAACCCAGAAAACATGGGTGCTGGTATCAGACGTGAAGCACCAAACCATTACTAATATTAATTTAATAACAATTTAAAGAAAGAGAGAATATTATGCCTACTTTTGTATATATGACTCGTTGTGATGGTTGTGGACAGTGCGTTGACATCTGCCCATCTGACATCATGCACATCGACAAAACACTTCGTCGTGCTTATAACATTGAACCTAACATGTGTTGGGAATGTTACTCATGCGTAAAAGCTTGCCCACATCACGCAATTGACGTGCGTGGCTATGCTGATTTCGCTCCACTCGGTTCTTCTGTTCGCGTACACCGTGATGAAGAAAAAGGAACGATCGCATGGCGCATCAAGTTCCGTAACGGTCAAAAAGACATGGAATTACTTGCACC
>JAUVEN010000048.1 GCA_030594815.1 Gammaproteobacteria bacterium | reverse complement strand
GCATCCATAACAGTTAAATTCATTTGTTCAATTAATGTTGAAATAATAGTAAACAAATTACTGTTGTAGTTGGTGTGAATAAATATTTCAGTACCTTCACCTTTAGGACGTTTACGTAATAATATAAGAGGTGTATTAACCGCATTGTGCTGTAAAATATTTTCTGTATGCCAGATTATTTCAGATGGTGAGTAGCGAATAAAATATTCATCACCAAACTTATCCCATAAAAAATCAATACTTTTTTCCGCTATGTTTTTTTCAACTAACGCTTTGCGTGCTTGCCATTGGTAATCTTTGATTCGTTCAGATTGGATGATAGGGTTTTCAAGCCCTCGTCGGAAAGCCGCTTCAGTTGAAGAATAAAGTTCACGTAACAAGGTACCTTTCCATGAATTCCAAACTGAAGAGCTGGTTGCTCGAATATCGGAGACGGTAAGCAAAAATAAATAATCAAGGTGCATCTTGTCTCCCATGAGTTGTGCAAATTCATGTACAACATCGGGATCGGTTATATCTTTGCGTTGTGCAGTTGATGACATGATGAGATGGTTTCGTACTAACCATGCAACCAGGTTACTGTCGAAGTTACTTAATCCATGTTGCTGACAAAACGCAAGAGCATCTTCTGCACCGAGTTCAGCATGATTTCCACCACGTCCTTTGGCTATGTCATGATATAAACCCGCTAATAAAACAATTTCCTGTTTAGGTACATTATTCATTATGCTGCTGCATAATGGGAATTCATGATAATGTTTAGGAACAGTGTAACGACGCAAGTTACGAATAAGCGTAAGGGTGTGTTCATCAACGGTATAAACATGATATAGATCATGTTGCATTTGACCAACAATATGCTCAAATACAGGTAAATATGCCGCAAGCACACCGTATAGATTCATGCGTCGAAGCTCATGAGTCACACCTTCTGTTTGACGCATGATTTCCATAAATAATGATTTGCAGCGCAAGTCATTTCTAAATTGTTCGTTAATTAAATAACGATGATCACGTATCAATCGAATAGTATTTGCACGTACCCCTTTGAGTTTAGGTTGCTGTTCTAAAATTAAGAAAATTTCCAGCAATGCGAAAGGGTAACGTTTAAATACGCCTTCATAAGTTACTTCGATAAACCCTTTGCGAGATTGAAAACGACTATTGATCTTTATTGGTTCACTTGAATCATCGCTAAGTAAAATTTCTTCTTTAAAGAGCTGTAATAACATTTCATTTAAACGACTCAGTTCCATCACTGTTCGGTAGTACTGTTTCATGAAATATTCGACGGCTAAATGATGACGATCATCTCGATAGCCAAATTGTTTTGCCAGTTCACGTTGATGATCAAACAACAATCGATCTTCACGTCGCCCGGCAATGACGTGCAGGCCAAAACGTACTTTCCATAAAAATGCCTGGCCTTCGTGTAGGGACTTATATTCCTGTTCGGTAATAAATTCGTCCTTGATTAACTCTTTTAAGGTATCTACATTAAAGTGTCGTTTTGCAACCCAGCCAATAACCTGAATATCACGTAAGCCACCCGGGCTTTCTTTAATATTAGGTTCTAAATTATATGCGGTGTCATGGTATTTTTGATGGCGGGTAATCTGTTCATCAAGTTTTGCCTGGAAGAAATCTTTGCCTGGCCAGATTTTATCGGGAGCACAGAGCTCACGCTGTTTGTTGAATAGTTCTTCCGGGCCACATAGTAGTCGACCTTCTTGTAAGTTAGTTGCCACAGTAATATCTGCAGTTGCTTCTGCTACACATTCATCTAAAGTACGAACACTATGTCCAATCTCAAGTCCAATATCCCATAGAAAGGTAATGAACTGTCCAAGTGCTTCATTATGATGTTCTTCATCATCTTTAAGCAGGATTTGTACGTCAACATCAGAAGCAGGATGAAGTTCACCTCGACCATAACCGCCTACGGCAAGTAATGCGATGTCGGTTGTATCTTCTGCAAAGTATTGTAACCATGCTTTTTTTAGAACGGCATCAACAATATTAGAACGCGCCTGAACAAGTTCAGTTGCTGCACGACCTGCTTTGAAACGTTGTTTAAGAACTTCTGTGGCGTTGCTTAAGGTTTCTTTAAATAAGGTGAGAGCGTTGCTGTTACTTGGTTCCTTTAATTCAGATTCAAAATGTTCTTCATCAAATAATTCATTGTCTTGAAATGCTTTACTCATGAAATACTTTCTTCTTTACGTAAAGTAAGAATTTCATGTCCTGTTTCTGTTACAAGAATTGTATGTTCCCATTGTGCCGAGAGACTGCGATCTTTTGAAACAACGGTCCAACCATCTTTTAGTAGCTTCACGTTTCGTTTTCCAACATTGATCATGGGCTCAATTGTAAAAATCATACCTGCCTCTAAAACGAGCCCTGTGCCAGCTTTTCCATAATGTAAAACCTGGGGATCTTCATGAAATTTTTCACCTATGCCATGTCCACAATATTCCTGAACCACAGAATAATTATTGCTTTCTGCATGTTGCTGAATTGCTGCGCCAATATCACCAAGTTGAGCACCAGGCTTAACGAGCGCTATAGCTTTCGACATGCATTCATAGCTGATTTTTGCGACACGTTTACCCTGGATGGATGCATCACCAACAAAAAACATTTTACTGGTGTCACCATGCCAGCCATCCTTTATGACAGTGATATCGATGTTGACCATATCGCCATTTTTCAGACGTTTCTCATTTGGAATTCCGTGGCAAATTACCTGGTTGACTGAGGTACAGATTGATTTAGGAAAACCGTGATATTCCAATGGTGCAGGAATGGCCTGCTGCTCATTGACGATATAATCGTGACATATTTTATCCAGTTCATTGGTTGTGATACCGATCTGGACGTGAGATTCGATCATTTCCAACACTTCTGCAGCGAGACGACCTGCAACCCGCATTTTATCGATTTGATCAGTTGTTTTGATGCTTACGGACATTTTATGGTTCCTATACCCAAAAGGTGCCTAAAAAACAGGCAAATATGCAAAAAATGGCATTAATTCAAGAGTTTGAGAGATCTTGATTGTTGCTCCAAGCCAAGTATGGTATAAAGCGCGCGCCGATTTGGCAAATTTTAATAGTTTGTATTTGTAGGGCGAATAACCTTACAAAACAGGCTGAATTTAACGACACACACACACCGACACATTTGTCAGGGTGCCGACTCGAAAATGCTGGTTAATTCAGTTATCGACTTTCGTTTTGGTTGATTAAATGGGGTGTGTGGAGGCGTAACCCTAACAGATCTCTTAATATATTAAGGGACAGGAGAAAGTAATGAGTGAAGTAAGCATGCGTGAAATGCTTGAGGCCGGCGTACATTTTGGTCATCAAACACGTTTCTGGAATCCAAAAATGCGTAATTACATTTTTGGCGATCGTAATAAAATCCATATCATCAATTTAGAAAAAACACTTCCTTTATATAAGGATGCGGTTAACTTTATTGGTTCATTAGCTGCAAACCGCGGCAATATCTTATTTGTTGGTACTAAACGTGCTGCAGGTAAAATTATCCGTGAAGAAGCAGAACGTTGTGACATGCCGTTTGTTAACCATCGCTGGTTAGGTGGTATGTTGACGAACTTTAAAACTGTTAAACAATCTATCCGTCGTTTGAAAGAATTAGAAGCGATGATGGAAAAAGGTATCGAAGGCCGTAACAAGAAAGAAATCCTCACCATGACTCGCGAAATGGAAAAATTGGATCGTAGTTTCGGTGGTATCAAAAACATGAAAGGCATTCCTGATGCTTTATTTGTTGTTGATGTAGGTCATGAAGACATTGCAGTAAAAGAAGCCGTTAAATTAGGTATCCCGGTTATTGGTGTAGTAGATAGTAACAACAGCCCGGACAACATCGACTATGTTATTCCTGGTAATGACGATGCGATTCGTGCAGTAAGCCTTTATGTTAAAGGTATGGCTGATGCTGTAATTACTGGACGTGAATCTATGCCTAAGCCTGCTGCTGGCAACAAAGATGATTTTGTTGAGACAGATGATGCGGGTGTAGTGAAAGCTGCCAAAAAGAAAACTGCCAAGAAAAAAGCGGCTAAGAAAAAAGCTGTGAAGAAAGCAGATGCTGCTGAAGATAAAGCAGAAGCACCAGCAAAAGAAGCTGAAGGTGAAAAAGCAGTCAAGAAAGTTGCTAAGAAAAAAGCAGCTAAAAAGAAGGCCGTTAAGAAAGCAGACGATTCAGCTGAATAAACGTTGTTTTGTTTGAACCGAGAAGGGGGCGCCGTATTTATATTGGGCCCCCTTTTTCAAATATTTTAGAATCAAATCAATTCTGGTTTTGATTTGAATTTAGTAAAAAGATTTAAGAGGATAACAACATGGCAATTACTGCAGCACTAGTTAAGGAACTACGCGATCGTACTGGCGCCGGTATGATGGAATGTAAAAAATTCCTTACTGAAACCGATGGTGATATTGAAGTTGCAATCGAAACCATGCGTAAAGCGGGTATGGCGAAAGCCGATAAAAAGGCAGGTCGCGTTGCGGCTGAAGGTCTTGCGACTATTAAAACAAGTGAAGACAATAAAAACTCAATTATTCTTGAAGTAAATAGTGAAACTGATTTTGTGACTAAGGGTGATGATTTCAAAGAATTCGTTAGCTCAATCGCTGATTGTGTACTTAAAAACAAACCTGCTGATATTGAAACATTATTAAGCTTACCATTAGCAAGTGGAACTTCTGTAGAAGATACACGTAAAGAGCTGATTGCTAAAATCGGTGAAAATATGAGCGTACGTCGTTTTGAAGTTTATGCAGATGCTGACGTAGTAGGTAGTTATCAGCATGGTGAACGTATTGCTGTTATGGTTGAACTGGAAGGTGGCGATGCTGCTTTAGGTAAAGACATTGCAATGCATATTGCGGCAAGCAAACCTGTTTGTGTTGCTGAAGCTGATATTGATGCTGCAACACTGGATAAAGAACGTGAAATTTTCTCTGCTCAGGCAGCTGAAAGTGGCAAACCTGAAAATATCATTGAAAAAATGGTTGAAGGTCGGATTAAAAAATTCTTAAAAGAAGTGACTTTATTAGGTCAGCCTTTTGTTAAAGATCCAGATCAAACCATTGAACAGTTACTCAAAGCTAACAATGCTTCAGTTAAACGTTTTGTACGTTTTGAAGTTGGCGAAGGGATTGAGAAAAAAGAAGAAAATTTTGCGGATGAAGTAATGGCGCAAATCAAGTAACATCAAAATGGCCTCTTTTAGAGGCCATTTTTAAGTTATCTCTACAATATTAACAATACGGATAAAAATATGGCTAGCAAATTTCGTTATCAACGTATTTTACTTAAACTAAGTGGTGAAGCCTTAATGGGGGATAACGACTTCGGTATTGATCCGGCAGTCATTGATCGTGTTGCGGTAGAAGTAAAAGAGTTAATTGATAACGGCATTCAGGTAGCAATGGTTATTGGCGGTGGCAATATTTTCCGTGGAGTGAGTTTATCTGCAAGTGGTATGGAGCGGGTTTCAGCCGACCATATGGGAATGCTTGCAACGGTCATTAATGCATTAGCATTACAGGATGGTCTGGAGCGTCATGACTTAAAAGTTCGGGTTATGTCTGCATTACCTATTCATAACGTAGCTGAAGATTATATTCGTCGTCGCGCTGTTCGTCATTTGGAAAAAGGTCGAGTTGTTATTTTTGCTGCGGGTACGGGCAACCCATTTTTCACAACAGATACTGCTGCAAGCTTACGTGGTATCGAAGTGAATTGTGATGTTGTCATTAAAGGTACTAACGTGGATGGTGTTTATTCCGCTGATCCGAAAAAAGATCCGACGGCAGAAAAATATGATTTTCTGGAATACGATCAGGTTATTGAAGATAAGCTTGGTGTAATGGATACCACTGCGATTGTTTTATGTCGAGATAATAATATCCCCGTGATTGTTTACAATATGAGTATTGATGGTGCCTTGATGCGCGTTGTTCATGGCGAGAATGTAGGAACTATTGTTGAAAATAAAGTCTAGTAGAGAAAAAACTGTAGTTGTAAGCACATAATAAAATATAATCGGTAAATAAACCAATATACGCCACGTATAACGAGAATATAAAATGATTAATGAATTAAAAGAAGACGCTGAAATCCGTATGGGAAAAAGTGTAGCATCATTAAAAAATGATTTAACAAAATTACGTACTGGTCGTGCACATACTAGTTTACTCGACCACATTACTGTTGAATATTACGGTTCAGAAGTGCCTTTAAGTCAGGTTGCGAATGTTTCTGTATTGGATTCACGTACACTAAGTGTTTCTCCCTGGGAAAAACCAATGGTTCAGGCAATTGAAAAAGCAATTATGAATTCTAATATGGGGTTAAATCCAGCAACAACGGGCGAATTAATCCGCATCCCGTTACCACCTTTAACTGAAGAACGTCGTAAAGATATGATCAAAGTTGTTCGTGCGGAAGGTGAAGGTGCCAAGGTTGCTATTCGAAATATTCGACGTGATGTTTTAAGTGATATTAAATCATTATTAAAAGATAAAGAAATTACTGAAGATGATGATCATCAAGCACACGATGATGTACAGAAAATAACAGATAAGTATGTAAAACAAGTTGATGAAGCTCTTGTTGTCAAAGAGAAGGACTTGATGGAAATCTGATTCTAATCAGTTACAAGTTTGTAATATCTAAACATCAAATTATTTACAGAAATGACATTTAACATGCAAGATGACCCCTCTGACATAATCTTTTCAGCTACAAGCAACATTCCAAAACATGTTGCCATTATTATGGATGGTAATGGTCGTTGGGCTCAAAAACGAGGTTTACCTCGTGTTGCCGGGCACAAGGCAGGTGTTGAGACAGTTCGTTCTGTTATCCAAACTTGTGTTGAAAAAGGTATCGAAGTTGTTACTTTGTTTGCCTTCTCTAGCGAAAACTGGCGTCGCCCGGAAAAAGAAGTTACTTTGTTAATGTCACTTTTTTTAATGGCTCTACAACGTGAAGTTAAAAAACTTCATAAGAATGAGGTGCAATTAAGAATTGTGGGTGACGTATCTGCTTTTGATAATAAGATTCAGGAACAAATTAAAAAAGCTGAAGCATTAACAGAAGACAACAAATCACTCGTTTTAAATATTGCTGCTAATTATGGTGGGCAATGGGATATTACTCAATCTGTTAAAACGTTAGCTGAAAAAGTTGAATCTGGTGTGCTTAAAGCAGACGATATTACATCGGATTTAATTAGCCAAAACTTATGCATGAGTGACCTGCCTGAACCAGATCTATTTATTCGTACAGGTGGGGAGCAACGTGTTAGTAATTTTTTAATCTGGCAGCTTGCTTATAGTGAATTATATTTTACGGATACCTTGTGGCCAGACTTTGATCGTCAAGCCTTCGAAGAGGCTCTTTCCTCATTTGCCGGGCGACAACGTCGTTTCGGACATACCGGTGAACAGATTGAGAAAATGAAAAATGCTTAAATCCAGATTACTTACAGCTTTTTTAATGGGACCACTCATACTTTGGGCTATTTATGCTATGCCTGAAACTCCATTTGCGATTTTTTCTTTGGTATTAGTTTCTCTCGGAGCATGGGAATGGAGCGTGTTTGCTGGTTGGGTTAAACCTCTTCAGCGTAAATTGTATTTTGTAATTAATGTTTTGCTATTTCTTGCAGTATTATTTTTACAAAACTTTGAGTTTAATTTAATCATTATAGCCGCCTCTCTTCTATGGTGGGCTATATGTATTCCATTATTATTATTTTTTCCGTTTAAGGAAAACACTTTTTTTCATGCTCGTTCTGTGAAGACACTGGTAGGTATTGTTTTATTATCCGCTACTCTTGTTTCTATGGTGTTGATCCGTAATAACCCGGACTACGGTTCAGAATTTGTTTTATACATAATTTTGATTATATGGTTTGCGGATAGCGGCGCCTATTTTGCTGGCCGTGCGTTAGGCAAGAATAAACTTATACCTAAGGTTAGCCCGGGTAAAACATGGGAAGGTGTTGCGGGTGCATTAGTCACAACACTCATTGTTGCCCTGGTATCTATTAACGTATTAAATATTCCTTCTGACCAAACGACGGTTTTTATCATAATCACACTTGTGACGGTGATTTATTCAATTGTCGGTGATTTATCCGAAAGTATGTTTAAACGCATGGCCAACATAAAAGACAGTGGAACATTAATACCCGGACATGGTGGAATTCTTGATCGTATTGATAGCTTAATGTCAGCGTTGCCTGTTTTTTATGCAGGGCTATGGGTTATGGAGAGAATAGGGTGAAGGGTTTATGTATCCTTGGGGCAACAGGATCTATTGGTGTAAACACTTTAGATGTTGCATCACGTCATCCAGACAAATATAAAATTATTGCATTGTCTGCAAATAGTCAGGTTGATCGTTTAGTTGAATTGTGTGAAAAGTATCAACCGGAATATGCTGTTATAGCCGATGAAACATTATTAGAAGATTTAGAAAAACAACTCAATAATATAAATTCTTCAATAAAAGTACTCTCGGGTATTAAAGGATTAGAAACAATTGCGAGTTTGCCTCAGGTTGACTATGTAATGGCTGCCATAGTGGGTGCAGCTGGTCTTAAGCCTACACTAGCAGCTGCACGTTCAGGTAAACGTATTTTACTGGCCAATAAAGAAGCATTAGTAATGAGTGGTCAGATTTTCATGGATGAGGTAAAAAAGAACAATGCTGAACTATTACCAATCGATAGTGAACACAATGCTATTTTTCAATGCTTACCCGAAGATTATGAAAAGGGCTTAGCTGATTCTGGAATAACAAAAATATTACTGACAGGGTCTGGTGGGCCGTTTCGAACTAAAGCATTAAGTGAACTAACAGATATAACTCCAGATGAAGCATGTGCACATCCAAACTGGAGTATGGGTCGCAAGATATCAGTAGACTCCGCCACAATGATGAATAAAGGACTGGAAATTATTGAAGCATGCTGGTTATTTAATACTAGTCCAGACAATATTCAGGTTGTCGTTCATCCTCAAAGTGTCATCCATTCGATGGTTCAATATTCCGATGGTTCTGTCCTGGCGCAACTGGGTCAACCGGATATGCGTACACCTATCGCCCACGCGTTAGCATGGCCTGAACGGATTGAATCTGGCGTTGAAAAACTGGATTTATTTTCAATAGCAAAACTGGAATTTGAAAAACCAGACTATGATCGATTCCCTTGTTTGCGTTTGGCAGAAGAATCTATTCGAAAAGGTGGGACTGCACCAGCGATTTTAAATGCTGCAAATGAAGTTGCTGTTGCTTCTTTTCTTGATAACAAATTAAAGTTTATTGATATAGCTTATATTGTTGAGCAAACATTGAAAAACTTACCATCAAGAGCAGCAAATTCATTAAATGAAATATTAGAAGATGATATGTCTGCACGCAAAGAAGCGGAACAATTGGTTGAATTAAGGGTCAATGAGTATCCGGAGGCTTAATGATGTCTATTTTATTTACTCTTATATCATTTATTGTTGCGATTAGTATTCTTGTTGCTATACATGAGTTTGGTCACTATATCGTGGCAAAAAAACTTGGTGTGAAAATATTGCGTTTCTCTATCGGTTTTGGCAAACCATTATGGAAAAAACATTTTGGTGAAGACAAAACAGAGTTTGTTATTGCCAGCTTACCGTTAGGTGGCTACGTCAAAATGTTAGACAAGCGTGAAACGGACGTTGAGGCTGATGAAGAACATCGTGAGTTCACAGGGCAGTCTGTTTGGAAGCGTATTGCGATTGTCTTTGCCGGGCCTCTTTTTAATTTTATTTTTGCTATCTTTGCATATTGGTTAATGTTCGTAGTGGGCGTCTCAGGCATTAAACCTATTGTAGGTAATATTGATGCTGATGGTTTAGCCGCACAGGCTGGTTTGGTTTCTGGTTATGAAATTATTGCCATTAACAATAATAAAACACCTATCTGGGATGTCGCGGTAAAAAATATTATCCCCGCTATTGTTGATCGTTCTCAGGCTGTATTTGAATTAAAAGATTCAGATGGAAATATTTTTACCCGCACACTGGATTTTTCTGCAACAACGGGCGAAATAAAAGTAGAGCAAATTTTTAAGCAGGTCGGTTTTAAACCCTGGCGTCCGGTAATTGAACCTGTTGTTGGTATGGTGGTTGAAAATTCACCTGCTGATAATGCAGGCTTTAAAGTGAATGACAGACTTGTTTCTATTAATAATGTTGCTTCATCTGACTGGGTTGATGTGGTTGAGTTTGTTTCGAGTAAACCTGCGGAAATTTTACAGGTTGTTGTTTTACGTAATGGGCAAGAAAAAACACTTAAAGTTATTCCTGAAAGAATTGAACGGAATGGAAAGTCGGTAGGACGAATAGGCCTAGGCCATAAATCGGGTGCAGCTTATCCGGAGGAAATGCGAGTTACACATGGTTATAATGTTTTTGAATCTATACCAAGAGCATTTTCGCGCACATGGGATTTTAGTGTTTTAACACTGAAAATGATGGGGAAAATATTTACAGGTGAAATCTCAGTTAAAAATTTAAGTGGCCCGGTAAGTATTGCCCGATATGCAGGATATTCAGCAAGTGCCGGGCTGGCAAGATTTCTGGATTTTTTGGCTATTGTGAGTATTAGCTTAGGTATACTGAACCTTTTACCCATACCTATACTGGATGGTGGTCACTTAACGTATTACTTCATTGAGGTTGTTCGTAGAAAGCCGGTTTCAGAAGAAACACAGGAGTTTGCGAGCAGAATTGGTATGATTCTTTTATTTACGTTGATGAGCGTTGCATTGTATAACGACTTAGTTCGCGTATTTTGATAATTAAAAATAAAGTTGTATTGGATTTTATGAGATATTTTGTTGTTGTTTTAATTTTTGCTGGCTTACTACGAACAGCGTCTGCATTTGAACCCTTTGATGTAAATGATATCAGGCTAGAAGGATTGCAGCGTATTTCAGTTGGAACAGTTTTTAATTATTTACCGATTAAACCTGGTGATAGAATAACTAAATCTGAAGTAAAAAATGCCATTCGCGTTTTATTTAAAACTGGGTTTTTTAAAGATATCCACATTGAACGTGAAGGCAATGTACTGGTTATATTTGTGGCTGAACGTTCTGCTATCAATAAAATTAATATTGAAGGCTATGATGCAATTCCAAAAGATCAACTCGATAGCGCATTTAAACAAATAGGATTAGTAAAAGGACGTGTCTTTAATCGCTCGATACTTGAAGGTCTTCAACAGGAATTACAACGCCAGTATTATAGTCTGGGAAAATACAACATCAAAATTGATGTGCAACAAACACAACTTGAACGAAATCGAGTTGATATAACGATTAAGCTTTCTGAGGGTGAGTCAGCTGAAATATATTCTGTAAATATTGTGGGAAATAAAAAGTATTCTGATGAAAAATTAATACAGCAACTCACTCTGGCTGAAACCTCTTTTTTTGGTTCAAGAAACAATTATCAAAAGCAACAACTCGCGGCTGATCTGGAAAAACTTAAATCCTTTTATTTAGATAGTGGTTATATAAATTTCAATATTGAGTCAACTCAGGTGTCACTGGGACCCGAAAAAGAAAGTGTTTATGTCAGTATAAATATTAAGGAGGGTGAACGTTTTACGGTGCGTGATGTGAAACTCGCAGGTGATTTGATTCTGCCTAAAAAAAGATTAGCCAAATTAATTAGTCTTAAAACAGGTGAGATTTTTTCACGTCGTAAAGTGGTTGATAGCACAAAAGCCTTAAGTGATTTATTAGCTGAAAATGGTTATGCCTTTGCTAATGTCAATATGGTGCCTGATGTTGATGAAGATTCCAGAAGTATCGCATTAACCTTTTTTGTTGATCCCGGAAGACGTATTTATGTTCGTCGTGTAAATATCAGCGGAAACATCAAGACTCAGGATAAAGTTGTGCGTCGTGAGTTGCGTCAATTAGAAGGTGACTGGCTTTCCACGAAACATGTGGCACGCTCTAAAACTCGGCTAGATCGACTTGGCTTTTTTAGTGATGTCAGTGTACAAACAAAACGCATTCCTGGCGCAATCGATCAAGTGAACCTTGATTATCATATTGTTGAAAAACCAACGGGTAGCTTACAGGCCGGACTTGGTTATTCAGATACACAAGGTCCAACAGTTAATTTATCTATTACTCAAGATAACTTTTTAGGTACCGGTCAACGTATTGGTTTGGTCTTTGATAATAGCTCGGTAACTAAACAGTATAGTTTTAATTTTACCGATCCTTATTATACGCAAGATGGCGTTAGTCGAACTGTTAGTCTTTCTTATCGTGAGGTTGATGCTGAAGAGGCGGATATTTCCAACTACAGTATCAATTCGTACGGCGCTTCACTTTCTTTTGGTGTGCCTCTTTCTGAGTATACAAATTATCGCTGGGGCGTAAAGTTTGATAGCACTGAGATTACGACAGGTGCTACAGTATCACAAAATATACTGGATTTTGTTGAAGCTAATGGTCCAATAAATGACACTTTCCAGCTCTTTGGCAGCTGGTCTTATGATAGTCGAAATCGTCGAATCTTTGCAACGAGTGGCAGTTTAACCAGCTTAAGCGGCGAAATTGCTGTGCCAGCTGGCGATTTGGAGTACTATAAAACAGATTTTCGTCATTTAAATTACTTCCCACTTGGTGGTAACGTAACTTTAGCTGTTAATATGAATTTAGGTTATGGGGACGCCTATGGCACTGACAGTGTTGCTGGCTATCCGCCTTATAAAAATTATTTTGCGGGTGGCAGTAGTTCGGTGCGGGGTTATGATGCAAACAGTATTGGCCCCAAAGATCCAGTTACAAATGATCCTATAGGTGGCAGAGTTAAGATAGTGGGTAACATGGATTTGATTTTACCGAATCCATTTGTTGAAAAAAGTGGTTCAACTCGATTGAGTTTATTCCTGGATGGCGGTAGTGTTTTTGAAGACGCTAGTTTAATCGATAGTGAAGAGTTTAGATTTACTACAGGTATTGCTTTTATCTGGATTACTCCAGTTGGTGCCATGCGATTTAATTTCGCTACTGCACTGAATGAACAGGTTGGCGATTCTACAAAATCATTTCAGTTTAGTTTAGGTTCTCCTTTTTAAAGTAAGGATATTATTTTGCAGTTAAGAAAACAAATTTATAGTTTCTGTTTTATCTTTTTTGCTATGGCTACTTTTGTTTATGCTGCTGATACTCGCATTGGCATTGTGAATACTGCAAAATTATTAAAGGAAGCGCCACAGGCTGAAGCGGCACGAAAAAAACTGGAAAGTGAGTTTGCTCCTCGAGATGTAAAAATTGTTGAGCTACAAAAGTTAATCAAAGCTCTGGAAGATAAGCTTTCAAAAGATGCTGCTATTATGAGTGATGCTGCCAGAAAAAAACAGGAACGTGAAATAGTTTCAAAAAAGCGTGATGTTAAAAGAAGTCGTGAAGAATTTACTGAAGATTTTAATTTTCGACGTAATGAAGAAATTGGTAAATTACAAAAATTAGTTAAAGAAACAATATTGTCTCTGGCAAAAGAGAAGCAATATGACATTATATTAAATGAGAGTGTAATTTATGTCAGCCCACAAGTTGACATCACTGCAAACGTACTCGAGCATTTACATAAGTTGTATAAGAAAAATCATATTAAAAATAATTAAGTAATAACGTCAATATAATAAGGTGGGCCAGTGAAATATACACTGGGTGAACTAGCAAAATATATATCAGGTGAAGTAAAGGGTGATGCCTCTTGTGAGATAGAGAGCGTGGGTACTCTGCATCATGCTGATAAAACTCAAATTAGTTTTTTAACCAATCCATCTTATCGTAAAAAGCTTGCTTCCAGTCAGGCTGGGGCAGTGATTATGTCAGCTGCGGATGCTGAACACTGTACTATAAATGTCATTGTAAGCAATAATCCCTATGCTGCTTATGCTAAAATTGCCGCTTTACTTTCTCCTGCTGAAGAATATGAAATTGGAATTGATCCTGCTGCTCATATAGCAACAGGCGTTGATATCAGTAATAACGTCAGTATTGCTGCTGGTGTGGTGATTGAATCTGGAGTCACTCTCGCTGATTCGGTGCGAATTGGACCGGGTTGCGTGCTACAAAAAAATGTCAAAATTGGTGCTCACTCGGTATTAACCGCTAATGTGACCGTGGCTCACGATTGTGAAATTGGTGAAGGAAACTTAATACATCCAGGTGTTGTTATTGGTGCTGATGGATTCGGCCAAGCGATGGATAATGGCAAATGGATAAAAGTTCCACAGTTAGGTAGTGTCGTCATAGGCGATGATGTTGAAATTGGTGCCAATACAACAATTGACCGAGGGGCAATTGAAGATACTATCATTGAAAATAATGTTAAGTTAGATAATCAGATTCAGGTTGCACACAATGTAATAATTGGTGCACATACCGCAATTGCGGGATGTACTGCGATTGCAGGCAGTACAAAAATAGGAAAACACTGTAGAATAGCCGGTATGGTAGGGATTATCGGTCATTTAGAGATTGCTGATAATGTAACCGTTACCGCCAAGTCATTGGTGAGTGGTTCAATTAAGAAATCAGGTGTGTATTCAGCAGGTACACCGCTCGAACCTAGCCAACAGTGGCGAAAAAATACGATTAGATTCAAGCAGTTAGATGATATGGCTAAACGTTTGAATAAACTAGAAAAACAATATACCAGCACCGAAGAGTCTGGTGAATAATAATATTAAAGAGGAAGCAGGCGTTGAAAGAACTTGATATTCATCAAATCCTTGAACATTTACCCCATCGTTACCCATTTTTATTAATTGATCGGGTGACAGAATGTAATCCAGGTGAGTCATTAACAGGTTACAAAAATGTAACTTACAATGAACCTTATTTCACGGGCCATTTTCCACAACGTCCTGTCATGCCTGGTG
The DNA here is from genome assembly GCA_030594815.1 of Gammaproteobacteria bacterium. Classification (GTDB taxonomy): domain Bacteria; phylum Pseudomonadota; class Gammaproteobacteria; order UBA6429; family Thiohalophilaceae; genus JAGLTQ01. The sequence continues at coordinate 7,905 of JAUVEN010000048.1, read as the reverse complement.
TATTAATTCTTGAAGCATTAGCACAAGCAACCGGTATTCTGGCTTTTCGTACGATCGGTAAAGTGCCAGATGGAAGTTCGTTATATTATTTTGTCGGTATTGATAAAGCACGCTTCAAACAACCCGTTGAACCTGGAGATCAACTTGTCTTGCATGTTGAGTTTGTTAAGGAAAAACGTAATATCTGGAAGTTTAATGGCACGGCATCTGTAGATGGCAAAGTAGTTTGTAGTGCTGAATTAATGTGTGCAGAACGTGAAGCTATTTAAGTACAATAGCGAAATTATTTAATAGTGATCCATCCCACCGCAGTTATTGACCCATCCGCAAAAATTGCTGATTCCGTAGAAATTGGTGCATATTCTATTATTGGTGCCGGTGTTGAGATTGGTGATAAAACCTGGGTTGGGCCTCATGTTGTCATTCAAGGTCCCACTAAAATAGGGGCTGAGAATAAATTATTTCAGTTTTCATCTATTGGCGAAGTTCCGCAAGACAAAAAATTTCATGGAGAAGTGTCTTATCTGGAAATTGGTGATCGCAATACCATTCGTGAATTTGCTACCATTAATCGTGGTACCGAAGATGGTGGTGGTACCACCCGGATAGGTAACGATAATTGGTTAATGGCGTATATTCATATCGCCCATGATTGCCAGATAGGGAATAATACTATCTTTGCTAATAACGCTTCCCTGGCAGGACATGCTGTCATTGAAGATTTTGTAATTCTTGGTGGTTTTACATTAGTACATCAATTTTGCAAAATCGGTCAATATGCATTTTGTGGAATGGGTAGTGCTATTAGTAAAGATGTACCTCCATACACAATGGTTAATGGTAGCCCTGCCCATACTCACGGATTAAATAGTGAAGGCATAAAACGTAAAGGCTTTAGTAAAGAAACACTGAAAGCACTGCGTGATTCATACAAGATTATTTATCGTTCAAATAACACCATCGAAGTGGCAAAAGAAGAGTTGAAATCACTTGCTGAACAATTCCCTGAGGTGAAAAATGTACTAAGTTTTCTCGAACAAAGTGAACGTGGTATATTACGTTAAGCCTTGATTAATAGTTAAATGATTTTTAAATGAAAATTATTTATATTGGTTCATCAAGCATTCTATCTTTAATTCCTCTGCAAGCAATAATTTATTCTAAACATGAAATATGTGCGCTTGCATTTGATGATCTAAATAGTCGTTTTAATGTTATTACTCCAAATACAATCCAATCTTTAGCATTAGATAATTCAATTCCATTTATTAAGTTTGATGAAGGTTATACTGGTGTACTTTCCCAGTTAACCTCATATCAGGCTGATCTGATTATTGTATCGTGTTACGCAAGAAAACTTCCATCATCGATATTTTCTGCATCAAAAAAAGGATGTTTTAATATACATCCGTCATTACTTCCAAAATTTCGTGGACCAACTCCGATATTTTGGCAGTTCAGGAATGGTGTTAGTGAGTTTGGTGTTACCGTACATCGTATGGATGAAAAGTTTGATACGGGTAATATTATTTCTCAAGATAAAATCGTGATGCAAGATGCTGTGTCGGTAAATCAGGCAACTGAATTTCTGGCTAATATTGCAATCGATTTAATTCTGCATACTCTTGACGATATTGAAAACAATTGTATTGTCGAAAGGCCACAAAATAATTTAGCTTCCAAATACCAATCATTTCCTGAAGTAGATGATTATACAGTTAGTACATTATGGACCGCTAAAAGAATATATAACTTTATCAATGCTTACAAAGAAATTGATATTTCGTTTTTATGTGATGTTAATGGCAAGATGTTTAAACTGATAAATGCATACTCTTATCAAGAAGAACCTTATGCAAATATGAACGGTAATACTGTTCTACTAGAAGGGGATATAATAACGTTTGCTTGTCAGGATAGTTACGTTCAGTGCCAGGTAAAGACTGATGAATATCAAAGTATCTAAATAGATGAATTATTATAATCTGTTTTCAAGCATGTCGATTAAAAGATCACTTAACTCTATTTTTGTTTCTTTATTTGTCAGCTTTTCTTCTAAAGAGCTGAATTCAGTAATTATTTTGTTGCGCTTTTCTACGTTATCAACTAGAGATAATAGTTCATTAGAAATTTTATCTGCTGTTGTATTTTTTTGTATAAGTTCAGGCACGACTCGTTTGCCTGCAACGATATTACATAAAGCGACGTGATCAATTTTTAACATTTTACTTACAAAGAAGTAACTAAGTTTGCTGATTTTATTGATAACTACCATGGGTATTTTGAGTAAGGCAAGCTCAAGTGTCACTGTGCCTGATACTGTAATGACTGTATCACAGACCTGCATTACATCATGACTACGTTGACTGATAATTCTCATATCAAGCTCAATATCCTTAAAATAAGGGAGTATGTCTTCTTCTTTCAATGTTGATGCTACTGGTATGACAAACTGAGCATCAGGTTTTTCTTTAATAATTAGCCGGGCACTATCAACAATGATAGGCAGTAAACGTTTTATTTCACTTTGACGACTACCAGGAAACAAACCAATAACGGGTTTATCATTGTCGAGTAAGAATTCATTACGTAACGTATTTTTGTCTGCTGAAACGTGGATTTCGTCAACTAAAGGATGACCAACAAATCTTACAGGTACATCATATTTTTTATAAAAGGTTTCTTCAAAAGGGAATACGACCGCCATCATATCGACAAGTTTGCGTATTTTGAATACGCGCTTTTGTCGCCATGCCCAAACCTGAGGGCTGATATAAAAAAGAACTTTAATACCACATTCTTTCGCAGTCTTAGCTAAACGTAAATTAAAGTCGGGGTAATCCGTTAAGACTAAAAGATCGGGTGGGTCGGTACGAAGCAAGTGTTGCATTTTTTTTAACGCACCGCTAATAGTATTCCAGTGCGCCAAGACTTCAAACAGCCCGACAACAGCAAGCTCAGCTGAATCGACCAGCGTTTCAACGCCAGCCTCAATCATACTTTTCCCGCCAATACCGTAGAATATTATATCTGCATTTTTTTCTTTGACTTCACGAACCAGTTTGGCTGCATGCATATCGCCGGAAGCTTCGCCGGCAATAATCATGACTCGTTTGTTTGTTGTTTCTTTCATATGATTTATAGTTAGTGTATTTCTGGATTCCGGGTCTCATTTTATTCGCCCGGAATGACGAGCAGTTGTAACTCTATATTCTTTTCTTACTATGACGTGTGATGACATTGCCATTGCGAGAAAGGGTTAAAAATGGAATTTTTAACCCTGACGCGGCAATCTTTATTTTTATACAGCAGATTTAATCGTGTCACAAACCAGTTTAATCTGTTCTTCGGTCATTTCTGGAAAAACGGGTAATGACATGCAATGCTTAATAGTATCTTCGGTCACTGGTAGAGAAACACCCGCACATTCTTTTTCAAATGCTTTTTGCTGATGTAATGGAATAGGGTAATAGATAGCATTACCAATTTCTTTTGCTGATAAAGCAGGCATAATTGCATCGCGCTTGTCGGTTAATACCGTGTACTGATGATATACATGGGTACCAATGCCATCTTCAAATGGAACAGTCACCACATCTTTAAGCTGTTCACTATAGCTATGTGCGACACGACGGCGTTCGTTATTGTATTCGTCGATGTGTTTATGTTTGATGCGCAGGATAACCGCTTGTAATTCATCTAAACGACTATTGTAGCCAATGACATCATGATGATAACGTTCGCTACTACCATGGTTTCGGTAAATTTTTATTTGCTCTGCAATGGCATCATCATTTGTTGTTACCATTCCGCCATCACCATAGCAGCCAAGGTTTTTACTTGGGAAAAAACTGTGGCAACCCGCTAACCCAATGCCTCCAGTGGTTTCATTACCAATTTTTGCACCATAGGATTGTGCGCAATCTTCTATTACAAGCAGGTTATGTTTTTTTGCTACAGCCATAATTTTTTTCATGTCTGCAGGTTGACCAAAAATGTGCACTGGAATAATCGCACGAGTTTTTTCTGTAATTGCCGCTTCTATTAAGTCTGCATCAATGTTTAAAGTATCTGCTTTAATGTCTACATAAACAGGGATCGCTCCTACATAACGAATTGCTTCAGCAGTGGCAATAAAGGTAAATGATGTAGTAATAACTTCATCACCTTCACTAATGCCTGCGGCGAGTAGGGCAAGATGTAATGCGTCGGTACCTGATGCACAGCTCAATGCATGTTTCACACCAAGGTGTTCAGCGGCTTCTTTTTCAAATGCTTGTACATTTGGCCCAAGAATAAATTGAGTCTTATCGAGAGCCTCAATAATTTTTGTATCAATCTCTTGTTTAAGATTATTGTATTGTAGCTTGAGATCAACCATTGGTATCATGTTATAAAGCTCCGTAAAAATGTATTAGGTTATTCTTTAAGATAAATATTTTCTTGAAACTAATATTAGTTAGTACCAAGTAGTTCGCTAATCTTTGTTGCCGTTTGTAATGCAAGCAAGCCCGCTTTACCACTAACAACGGGTGGAGTGTCACTAGATATTGAGTAAAGGAAAGACTCAATCTCACTGTATAAAGCATCGCCCTGATCAAAAGTGCGCTCATTACTTTCAATGCTTGCTATACCGGGATACATTTCACCATCCCCTTTATTGTGAATAGCGAGTTTCTTATTTTGGAAGTCGATAGAAATATAGGCGTCATGTTGGAAGATACGCATAATACGTTCACTCTTCATGCTGACACGACTTGCAGTCACATTTGCTACACAGCCATTTTCAAAAGTAAGACGAGCATTTGCGATATCAATTTCTTTTGAAATGACAGCAACACCATTTGCAGCAATATTTTTAACGGGTGAACGAGCAAAATCAAGAATAATATCAATGTCATGAATCATTAAATCGAGAACAACATTTACATCTGCTCCGCGTGGATTAAAAGGAGCGATTCGATTCGATTCAATAAATAAAGGTTGTTCGAGTTCATTTTCTAATGCCAGCACTGCTGGATTAAATCGTTCCAAATGGCCGATTTGAAATACACATTTATTCTCGTCTGCAATTTTTACCAGCTCTTCAGCTTCTTCTACAGTAGAAGTGATGGGTTTTTCTAACAAAACATGAATTTTATTTTCGAGTAATACTTTTGCAACTTCATAATGTTTTTGTGTTGGAACCACAATACTGACCGCATCCACTTTACCTATTAATTCTTTGTAATCAGTAAAGGCTGGCACATCATGTTCATTAGCAATTGTTTGAGCAATTTCCATGCTTGCGTCACATACTGCAACAAGTTCAGATGATTCTAATTGGGCATATTTTTGTGCGTGAAATTTACCGAGGTAACCTACGCCAATGACAGCAGTTCTAATTTTACTCATTAATTTTTCCGATTGTGTCTGAATAGTGGGGGTTTTCAGCTGATTTAAAATACGAAGAGCTGGCTCAAATAATTTACGTTAGATTAAGTGGTTATGATCGCATTCTCCTATTTTAAAATCAACAATATAGGCGTTATAGGCCGGTTTTGAAGGCTCAAAGACATAGCAATTTGGATGATATTGGGGGTATGCTGGTTCCTGTATCAATAGTTAGCAGGAATTGAATTGAATGGTTAAAAAACAGGCTTTACCACCTATTCTTGATTGGGAAGAGCGGGGGCAGTTTGTCGCCGGGGTTGATGAGGTAGGACGTGGCCCATTGGCCGGTCCCGTTGTCGCAGCTGCGGTGATTCTTGATCCAAATAATCCAATAAATGGCTTAATGGATTCAAAAAAGATCTCGGAAAAACGACGTGAAGAGTTAGCTGAAGAAATAAAGGAAAAAGCGCTTGCATGGGCTATTTCCAGGGTTGATGTTGATGAAATTGACCGGATTAATATATTACAGGCCAGCTTGAAAGCCATGACAATTGCTGTTTTAGAGCTTAAGCAACAGCCTGATTTTGTCATGATCGATGGTAATCGGATTCCGGCCAATTTGAACATTAAGGCAGAAGCCGTTGTCAAAGGTGATGACAGGGTAACTTGCATAAGTGCAGCCTCAATTATTGCTAAAGTTGCTCGGGATCATGAAATGATAGAAATGGAGAGTATTTATCCCGGATATGGACTGGCGAGACACAAGGGTTATCCAACCAAGGTTCATATCGAGGCGTTACATAAACTGGGTGTAACAGAAATTCATCGTCGTACCTTTGGACCTGTGAAAAAGGTTTTAGCATTAAGTTAACAGAAGAAAAAGATCGGAGCTAACATGATATTACCGCTTATTTTGAGGTTAGATGTTGCTGGTCAACCGGTAAAATGGATTGATTGGCAAGAGGCGGCTAATATTTATAGCAGGGGTTGTGTTGCCTGGACTGCGGGTGAAAATAGCTTTCAATTACATGGCGGTTTCTCACGCCATAGTGGTCAACAATCCCTTCTTTCGCTCAACTCGATTATTGCGGTAAAAGGTGAAAATCACCGTAAACATACTAAAAGAATGATTCCACCATTGAATAATCGTGAATTATTTCAACGTGATCACCACACCTGCCTGTATTGTGGTAAATCAATGAAGAGTAAACTGCTTACTCGAGACCATGTTAAGCCACTCTCAAAAGGTGGACGAGACATCTGGTCAAATGTTGTTACTGCCTGTCGTCGTTGTAACACACATAAAGGTAATCGTTTATTAGATTCATTAAATATAAAATTACTTGCGGTGCCTTATGTTCCGAATGTTGCCGAGTACCTGGTATTACGAAACAGGAAGATTCTTGGTGATCAAATGGCTTTTCTTAAAATGCAGTTTAGTAACCATGGCAAAGAGTGGCATGATCGAAAAATGCAGTAAAAAAGAATAAACCACGGGGGACACAGGGGCACTGGGAAAGACATAAAATCATATAGCCACGAAGGCCACCAAGGAACACAAAGAAAAATTATTATGAACAAAAGGAAATACAGGAAAAGTATTAACACTTAAAATCTCCCGTGTTACCTGTGGTCGTATAATCTAACCTTGGTGTTCTTCGTGTCCTTAGTGGCAAAATTATTAGCTCAAAATTTAACCAGATATTAAGTCCTTTTCCACCTTGCGTCCGTCCTCAATAAATCCCAAAATACCTTAATGTCTGAATCCTTTGTACATCTTTCCCTGCACACCGAATATTCCATTGTTGATGGCATAGTTCGGATAAAACCACTGGCTAATGCGGTGGCAGAGGCGGGTATGCCTGCGGTCGCCGTGACCGATCAAAGCAATATGTTTGCGCTGGTTAAGTTTTATCGGGCATGTCAGGCCGCAGGTGTAAAACCCATTATCGGTGTTGATTGCTGGGTGAGCAGCGAAGATGAACCAACCCAACCAACGAAACTTACATTGTTATGCATTAATAATGTTGGTTATCTTAATCTCACAGAGTTGGTTTCGAAGGGATATACCGAGGGACAGCACCGCGGTATTCCCATGCTAAAAAAAGATTGGTTTGCCGGACATACTGACGGTTTAATTGCATTATCCGGCGGTCGTTTAGGTGACATTGGTCTAGCTTTATTAAGTGATAATGCAGAATTATCATCATCTCGTTTAAATGACTGGACCCAGCTTTTTCCAAACCGGTTTTATCTGGAATTACAACGCACGGGCAGAGAAAATGAAGAAGATTATTTACATGCAGCAGTAAATCTTGCGATTAAACATGATATTCCTGTTGTGGCGACAAACGAAGTACGTTTTATTTCAACTGAAGATTTTGATGCACATGAAGCCCGTGTTTGTATTCATGATGGTCGTACCCTGGACGATCCACGTCGACCTAAACTCTATAGTGAGCAGCAATACTTACGTTCGCCAGAAGAAATGATCGAGTTGTTTAAAGACATTCCTTCTGCAATTGAAAATAC
>JAUVEN010000045.1 GCA_030594815.1 Gammaproteobacteria bacterium | reverse complement strand
GCAAGGTGAACTTGTTGTTGAAAGTATTGGCATGCAAGCAAGCCACGTTTTAAGTGGCATGAGTAAAGCCAACTGTTTCATTATTTTGCCGCAAGACTGGGGCAATGTAGAAGCGGGTACATTGGTAGATGTGCAACCGTTTCGTGGTTTAATGTAAAAACAAATTTAGCCACAAAGGACACCAAGAAAATATTAAAAAAAGAAAAAACCACGGGGTACACAGGGGACAATAATTTTTACCCCGTGCTCCCCGTGTCCCCAGTGGTTTATCTTTAAGAATTTTCTTCGTGTTCTTGGTGTTCTTCGTGGCTATATCTCCTAAGCTTCTGCTTTAGCTTGTTCTTCGGCAATTTGCTTATGTACTTCAGCCATATCTAAAGACTTCGCTTTTTCAATAATGTCTTCTAATCCAGCAGCGGGTAATGCACCGGCTTCAGAATAAAGTACAACCTGATCACGCATAATCATTAACGTTGGAATAGAGCGAATATTCATCATGCCAGCAATTTCTTGTTCAACTTCAGTGTTAATTTTTGCAAAAACAATATCAGGGTGCTTTTCTGAAACTTCAGTAAAAACAGGACCAAACTGTTTACAAGGACCACACCAAGGTGCCCAAAAATCAAGAATGACGAAATCATTATTATCGATAGTGTCTTTAAAGTTGCTGTTGTCTAAATCTACTGTTGCCATGAAGGGCCTCCGCTAGGACGAAAATATAAAAAGAATATTAGAAATTACTTATATTTTAACTACTTATGGATAAATTTGCGACTTTCAAGGACATTTCCGGAAAACGAAGATAAATTTAGCCACCAAGGACACAAAGAACACCAAGAAAAATAAAAGAAAAAATAAAACCACGGGGAACACGGGGTAGCACGGGGTTAAAAGCATATGATTCCCCCGTGACCCCAGTGTTCCCCGTGGTTTTATCCTTAGTTTTATCCTTAGTTTTTTCTTGGTGTTCTTTGTGTCCTTGGTGGCTAAAATTTCAAACTGGCTACCTGTCCCGTTTCGCGAAATTTTCTATAATCTTCAAGCACTTGGCGATGATCAAAGGCTAATTCATCAGGTAAATTATCTAAATCAAAGATATCTAGATTTTTAGCATCATCAGCTGCTTTTGGTTCACCAGTGGCTTCGGCCACATAAACTGCAGTCACGGTATGTCCACGATCATCCCGTTCCGGGTCCGAATACATGCCCAATAAAGCTTTCAGCGACACATCCAAACAAACTTCTTCTTTTGCTTCTCGAATAGCTGCAACTTCCAAACGTTCACCGACATCAACAAATCCACCTGGAATAGCCCAGCCATAGGGTGGATTTTTGCGTTCAATCAAAACAATGGGACTACCAGGCTTATTGGTTAACTCAATAATTGTATCCGCGGCAATCAGGGGTGTAGTCGGTCTTTTATTTGTGATTCGGGAATTTGGCATTAATTTTCTCGGTTAACATTTTTAAATCGAATAATTCGACGTCTATCTCTTTTATCAGGCCGACGTTCTGCATGAGGGAATTGTGCAGCATTCAATTTTCGTTGTTCTGCGAGTTCTTCCCGTTTTTTAATACTCTCTTCACATTCGGTATAGAGAAGTTGTGCTTCTTTAGCAGGACCTCTTCTTACACTTAAACCCTCTACGGTTATTTCAAATATAAAAGGTGTCTTGTGAATACTTAATTTATCTCCAAGCTGAATGACACGCGATGGCTTAACTCGCTTTTCATTAAGATGCACATGGCCACCATTAATTGCTTCCGCAGCTAAATGTCGAGTTTTATAAAAACGTGAAGCCCATAACCACTTGTCTAGTCGGGTCTTTACTTCTGTTTTATCTTTCATATTTTTATTATTTGGCATATTGCAAATACATCTAACAAATCAAATTTATATATTAACGGCTTTAATGAGAATTTTAGTTTCGTGCGGTATCATTAGGGAATGACACGTGCAACAACAGATAATCGAAAATCTCTACGTAAACTATTACACCAGGTTTTACCTGCAACAAGCATACTTGAAACAGACGAACAAACACGTCCCTATGAATGTGATGGTTTAACCGCTTACCAACAAAAGCCATGGATTGTTGTTTTACCCGAAACGGTTGAGCAGGTGCAAAACATTTTAATTTTATGCCACCACGAAGGTGTTCCCGTTGTGGCACGTGGTGCTGGTACAGGTCTTTCCGGTGGAGCTTTACCACTCGCAAATGGTGTATTACTTAGCTTAGCAAAGTTTAACCGTATTCTTGATATTAATCCTGCTAATCGTAGTGCAGTCGTCGAACCGGGTGTTCGTAACCTGGCTATTTCACAAGCGGTTGAAGAATTTAATTTATATTATGCGCCCGATCCTTCATCACAAATTGCCTGCACCATCGGCGGTAATGTTGCAGAAAATGCCGGCGGTGTGCATTGCTTAAAATATGGCTTAACTGTACATAATATTTTACAGATCAAAGTAATTACCATAGATGGAGAACTCATTACCATTGGTGCTCAGTCTTTAGATTCACCTGGTTATGACTTACTTGCATTAATGACCGGTTCCGAAGGGATGTTAGGTGTCATTGTTGAAGTGACTGTTAAACTTTTACCGCGCCCTGAACAAGCGCAAGTTATTCTTGCAGCCTTTGATGATGTGGTTAAAGCGGGAGAAGCAGTCGGAGCCATTATTGCAGAAGGTATTATTCCCGCAGGTTTGGAAATGATGGACAACCCGGCTATTCGAGCAGCTGAAGATTATGCTCAGGCAGGTTATCCGGTTGATGCTGAAGCAATTTTGTTATGTGAGCTAGACGGCACACATGAAGAAGTGTCCGAGCAAATTAAATTTGTTGAAAATTTATTAACACAAAAAGGCGCAACCAGTTTGCGTACATCTAAAAATGAAGAAGAACGCTTAAAACTCTGGTTAGGACGAAAATCTGCCTTCCCTGCCGTAGGAAGAATTTCACCCGATTATTATTGTATGGATGGGACGATTCCCAGACACCAACTGCCCTTTATATTAAATAAAATCAGTGAGATGTCTAAAGAATATAATTTACTCGTAGCAAATGTTTTTCATGCCGGTGATGGCAACTTACACCCGTTGATTCTTTATGATGCAAACATTGAAGGTGAATTAGAACGCACTGAAGAATTTGGTGGAAAAATTCTTGAACTCTGTGTTAAAGCTGGCGGAACTATCACCGGAGAACACGGTGTCGGTAAAGAAAAGATTGACCAAATGTGTGTACAGTTTAAGTCACTTGAATTACAAATATTTCACGACATTAAACATTCATTTGATCCTAAGGAATTACTTAATCCAGGTAAAGCGGTGCCTTCATTACATCGCTGTGCTGAATTGGGCGGTATGCATGTGCACGATGGTTTGCTCTCCCATCCAGAACTGGAACGTTTCTAATGATAGAGAGTAAAAATAGAACTCAGGAATTACAAGATCGTGTGCGTGCAGCATACAACGATAAAACCATGTTAAAAATTGTTGGTGGTAACAGCAAACAATTCTATGGTAATGATTCTGCAAAAAATAACGTCGAAGTAATCGAAACACGCATTCATCAGGGCATCATAAGTTATGAACCGAGTGAGCTTGTTATTACCGCTCGAGCAGGTACACCATTAAAAGAAATAGAAGCCATACTCGCTGAAAATAATCAAATGCTACCCTTTGAACCACCACACTTTGGTGAACATGCAACGTTAGGTGGAGCCATCGCAACAGGCTTATCTGGATCACGCCGACCCTTTACCGGTTCAGCACGTGATTTTGTATTAGGTACAAAAATCATTTCTGGTAAAGGTGACATCATGTCCTTTGGTGGGCAAGTCATGAAAAATGTTGCCGGTTATGATGTTTCACGTTTAATGGTGGGAGCATTAGGCACACTAGGCTTGCTGTTAGAAATATCTATTAAAGTCTTACCACGTCCAAACTCTGAGGTTACTCAAGTTATTGCAATGTCACAACAAGAAGCACTAAAGACAATGCAACAGCATAATCAAACACCCTTACCTCTTTCGGCTTTAGCTTATGAAAATGAAAAACTTTATATTCGATTAAGCGGAGCAACAAGTGCTGTTAATTCTTCACAGCAAAAAGTTGGCGGAGAAACATTGGTTCATGCAGATAAATTTTGGCAGCAGCTTAATGAACAGACACATTCATTTTTTGATAATAAAACACCTCTCTGGCGATTGTCTGTACCCTACACTGCAAATGTAGATTTAGACGGAAATAGTTTTATTGATTGGGCTGGCGCCTTGTATTGGATGCACTCTGACAAACCAGCTGAAGAAATCAGGCAGCATGCTCGCGAACAAGGTGGTCACGCGACATTATTTAAAGTATCAAACAACCAGTTAACTCAAGAACGATTTACACCACTCGAAGCAAAAATAAAACAATTACATGTAAATTTAAAAATGCGTTTTGATCCATATGGTATTTTAAATTATGGCCGACTTTATTCTGATTTATAATTTTAAAAAATAGCTGAATATAAATACTAAATATAAACACCGCGATGCAAACAAAAATAGAACATAACTTTTTACAATCTGAAAAGGGCCAGCTTGCTGACAAGATTTTACGCAACTGTGTCCACTGTGGATTTTGCACGGCAACCTGCCCGACCTATCAAATATTGGGGGATGAACTAGACGGGCCACGCGGCCGCATTTACCAAATTAAAGATATGCTGGAAGGTGCTGCAGTTACAAAAGATACTCTTCTCCACCTTGACCGTTGCTTAACCTGTCGCGCCTGTGAAACCACTTGCCCTTCAGGTGTTGAATATGGTCATCTACTGGAAATAGGACGAAGCGAAGTAGAAAAACGTGTTAAACGTTCTTTAACACAAAGGATATTACGCAAGGTATTATTAAATGTTTTACCTTTTTCTAATCGTTTTAATACTCTTTTAAAAATGGGGCAGCTATTTCGCCCCGCTCTACCCAACGTATTAAAAAAACAAATTCCAAAAAAAATTAAACTTGCAGAGTTGTCATTAAAAACGCATAAGAGAAAAATGCTTATCCTGGATGGTTGTGTGCAACCTTCTCTTTCACCTGAAATTAATCACGCTACCCGACAGGTTCTCAATGCAACCAATATTGAACTCATTTCTTTTAGTGGATGTTGTGGTGCTATCAACCAACATTTGTCTGATGAAAAAAATGCCTTAGTAACTATAAAAAATAATATTGATCGTTTGATTTCTCAATTTGATAACGGACTTGAAGGCATCGTAATGACTGCCAGTGGTTGTGGCGCAATGTTTAAAGAATACCCACACCTGTTACGCAATGATGAGTCATATAAAGAAAAAGCTAAACGGGTTGCGGATAAAACATTTGATCTAACTGAAGTTATTAATACAGAAGAATTAAAAACAAAATTAAATGTAACTCAAGAAAATATAGCCGTTCACACACCGTGCACCTTGCAACATGCACAAAAGTTACCTATGAATATTGAAGCTATTTTTTCAGGCTGCGGTTATCAATTAAGTTCGATAAAAGATAAACATCTATGCTGTGGTTCAGCTGGCACCTATTCAATTACCCAGCCAAAATTGTCAGAACAATTACGTGAGCAGCGACTCACCGGCCTCATGGTTGAGCAACCAGACCTTATAGTGACGGCAAATATTGGTTGCTTACATCACCTCAATGCCGGCAGCACTATACCGGTTCGCCACTGGATTGAGATTATTGCGGAAGATCTGAAACCTTAATTTCACTAAATATACCAAATACTTGCGCATCAAAAAAGGTGTGTAGTAATAGCTCCCCCTGCGTCGGGCTGAAGCTATCGCTCCTCGACAACTGCTCCTGCGTTATTCTACTTACGGGCGTCCTGCCCTAATGCTAACGCCCCTTACCTACGTCCATGCAGGTAAAGCCCGACCTACAAAACTCTATTTAAATGCTTATTGTAGGTCAGACTTCAGTCTGACAAAACCATCAGTTATAACAAAACAATATTAAAACAATTCAGCACCGCGTCAGACTGATACCCTCTAATATAACTTGCAAGAGGGGCACGACGAGTCTGACCTACATAAATTAATAGCATGACAGCATGAAAAATCAGCACTCAATGTGTATAATTAGTCTTTTCTAATATTACAAACCGAATCCCCCATGACTATGAAATTCAGCCCAGAGCCCGGTCCACATGAGCGTCATTTAAAACGCCGTTTATTAAACCCTTTATTTCCTAAACCTGAACGTGAACTCATTCAGCAAGATGTTGATGATGCACAAAAAAAAGATGAAGAAAGTCTCCTTTCTTTTATGACCCACTTTCAGACGGTGGTACAAAAAGCGACTCAACTCGAAATCAATAGTGAAAGCGATATTGTTCTGGAAATTAAAGAGCAACTTGATGAATGTTATGCAACCAGTTGTGCAATGCCGGGTAACCACGCTAATTTAAAAATTGCGATTAAAAAACTCATCACCGCAATTATGTCGGCGATTCGTAAAGGTGCAGCAGATGATCCTGTTGCATTACAAAAACTGGATGAGGAAGATGTTGCCCGTGAACTGCATAATGAATTACATGAACGTAAGCTCATTGCAGACTTAATGCTGGAAAACACACCTATACTTGAACACGAGTTAACGCCAACATTACTCAACGAAGAAACTGATGATCTTGAAGCTGCTTTACCATTATTTAGTGCAGAAGAACTTGGCCTTATAGCAAAGACAGCTCAGGCATTGCTTGAAAATTTACGTCAGGAAGGTCATGAAATCCCACATGCATGGGAACGTTTTCAACAAATAAAACAAGCGTTAGATGCTAAAGAAACAGGATAAATTTCAATGACAACAAATAAAATTACAGAATTGGAATGTGTTGTTTATAAAAGTTTAAAAAAAGATGAAACCTATGTTTTTATCCCAGCAACTACGCCTTTATCTGAGTTGCCTGAAGAACTATTAAAAGTATTAGGCCAGACTGAATTGGTTATGACATTAAACCTAACGCCAGAAAAGAAAATGGCAAGAGGTACTGCAGCAGAAGTACTGAAAAGTATCGAGCAACAAGGTTTCCATTTACAGATGCCAGAAAAACCTCATCTGAATAAAAATCCTCTTCCTACTCATAATGAAAGATTTTTAGATAAAGATATTTAAACGAATACTTTTTAGCAAAAACTCTAATCTAAAAGATACTCCATGACTCCTATTCAAAAGGAGTCATGAAATATTTACTTTTACTTACTTATTTAGAACGAAGCACTTCTCCAACTTAACATTATAGCTGAGTCTTGATCAGGCTGAACACCATTGCGATCTTCTATAATAGGGATAGAAAATTCCAAGCTGATATTATAGCCTGGTGAGTACATCCAGTTAGAACCAATAATAAATTCTACTTTAGTTCCACCATAGTTACCGGTATCAGCACCTAAGCCAGGACCGTAAATTTTGGGGTCAATACCAACTATCGTTCCCTGAGATTCACCACGTAAGCGAAGAGAACTATTGAATGATGGTTCCCATGCATAACTAACCCAAGTCGTAAGCTCGTGTTTATCACCATATCGCCAACCTTCACTATTTGCACTCTCCAGTGGAATTGTTGCCAGGTATTGTGTACCCCAACCCCACTTCTTATTTTTGCCCCAATAGGTTCCACCGAGTATCGCATCATAGGTTCCTGAACCTAGTTGCATACCATATGCCAGGCGGGACATAACCATCGTATTAAAAGGGGTAAGATTATAATCTTCCTCTGTAATACTCCCTGTTGGTACACTCATGACGATATCAAAGATGACATTGTGTTTACGATCAGGGCTATTGAAGAATTTATAAATCGCCCCCATTTTTATATCACCTAAACCTGAAGAATTTACTTCAGTCAATCCTATGCTTGCTGTACCAGTTGGATCGTACGTATTTAACACCGTAGTCTTTTTAATCATTGGAGCCATTGCCACCAATGAAATTTTCTTATTTAGGGAATAGTTAATAAAGGGATAAATAACAGTTGCTTCAGCACTCTCTGGAACGACTCTCAATGTTGGAGGCTGACCAGCATCTCCAAAAAATGGATTTGCAACGCTTGCTACCACTTCATCTGCCGAAATTGAATCAGTCCCCTGCAACATGCCACTAAATTTAAAATGTTGCATATTGATCCCCACAACATACTGGCCTTCTTCAGGAAATGCATATACACCAAAAGACCGGCTGGCGGAGGGATAGGTAATTCCTTTCTCATCGCTCGATATTTTTTTATCTCATTAGCCAGGGCAAGACGTGTGGCATATGAATCCTCCTCTTTAGTTTCAGTTTCAGCTGCAAAAGAATACGTAGGCAATGCAAAAGAGAGCGATAGCCCCGCGATTAACAAAAATTTATTTTTATTATTCATATCATCATCCTAAGAAAGTTTTAATTATTTGAGTTTTAAGAATTCAGATTGTCCTGGATAGGTTCTAAACACTTGGTGGCAACCTACGCAACCGGTACTGATTGGACCAAGAAATGACGCAGCTCTGGTCATATCACCTTTTTCTGCAGCATCTGCTAATTTATTAGCATTACCTTCAACGCTACTATTAAAAGTATCCAGTACCGCTAAACGTTCATCCGTGATATTTTCAAGACCTAAATACGGAAGCAATCCACCAACAGGAATTCTGTGGTTGGCGAGACGACGAGCACCGTCAGCAGCCATTTCAGAACTATCTGTCATAATACCCATTACCATCGTTTGATAATCTGCCAAAACTTCTAACATTACCTGGCGTAAAGTTGCTTTTTCACTGTATCTACTGTGCATGGCCAATATCGACATCAAAGACATCTTTGTATCAGTGGACAAATTTTCTACCTTATTTCGCAGTTTTGGCTTCATAATGGCTATTTGACCTTTCATTATTTTCTTCAAGCCATCCATCGAATCAGCTGCTTGTGCATTTGTACCTATCATACTTGTGGCAACAAAGATTAAAGGAACTAGGTATGAGCTGACACGAGCCCAGGCTCCATCAGTTTGCTTGCTCGGCATAGTGTTTGATCGTAACATTGGCGTTCTCCGTTATTTGTTAGAGTTTTTGTAAGTATTTGAACGAGGCTCTATAGTAGAAAACAGGTATGTCTTATTAATTACCTATTCGTAACTATGTGTATTTAAAATGTTTCAGAAATGTAACAGTGCTAATTTTTTTGGGATATTGAAATGAACTCATCATCACAACATTTGCTCGTCGTTGATGACGAGCCAAAACTAAGGGAACTGGTAAAGGCATATCTAACAAAAGAAGGTTATATTGTCGGGGCAGTGAAAGATGGCCCCTCTTTAGACCAGTACTTAAAAACCAATGACGTTGACCTTGTCATATTAGATTTAATGCTGCCTGGAGAAGATGGGCTATCAATTGGCCGTCGATTACGTCAGCAAAATAATTTACCCATCATTATTCTTTCTGCACGATGTGAGGAATTAGACCGAATTGTTGGTCTTGAAATGGGAGCGGATGATTACTTAGGCAAGCCCTTCAATCCTCGTGAATTACTTGCAAGAATTAGATCTGTTCTACGTAGAAGCCAGGCAGATAATGATAATAGCGAAAATGAAGCTAAAAATGATTTATTTTTTGGTCCCTATTGTTTAAATATTGAAAAATATCAACTCACTAAAAATGACGAAATTATCTCACTCACCATCGGTGAATTTACTCTATTGCGAATTTTTCTTGAAAATCCTAATCGTGTACTCAATCGAGAACAACTATTAGAGAAAACCAAGGGGTATAATTATTCCCCGCTGGATCGTAGTGTTGATGTGTGTGTTGGGCGCTTGCGTCGGAAAATTGAAATTAACCCTGCTGAACCAACCTTTCTGCAAACAATTTGGGGAGCCGGTTACCTATTTACCATAGATGGTTAACAGGTATCTACTTTCATTATTTAAACTTCAACACTTATGTCTTTATTTAAATCACAGAAATACTTCTGGAAAATTTTTACTACTATAGGAATTGTTGCAATAGGATTCCAAATAATAATTTTATCTACATTTTCCTACTTCATGCTAATACCTTTAGGTAAACAAGCTGCTGATGATCTTACCAGTGTTATGACCCATGCAGCAGAAACATGGCTAACACTTCCCTCATCACAACAAGCTGAGTTTACTAAACGCATGTTAGATAAACATGGTTTAATTATTTCAAATGATAAATCTACACATGCAGCCTCAACCAGTCTATTACCCTACTTTTATTTTTTAAAATCTTCATTAAAAAAGCAACTTGGGGAAGATGTATTAATAAAACAAAGCAGAAGTAAACAAGGAGAAGATTGGTATTGGGTTGATATACATGAGTCAGGCCATTTAATACGCTTTGGTTTCCCTCGTTCCAGAATAGGAGTAAACCCACCAGTCGCTTTGATTGTATTATTAATCACTGGATTAATTATTACTTTTATCGCCACAGCATTTCTTAGTCAAAGGCTATCCATACCTATTGAGCGACTTTATAACGCGGCAAGAGCCGTTGGCAGAGGTCAGTGGCCAGATAAAATAGAAGAAGATGGGCCTGAAGAACTTATCGTTTTAACTAAAGAATTTAATCGCATGAATGTTCAAGTTAAAACACTCTTGTCAAATAGAACCACTTTACTTGCAGGAATTTCACATGACTTAAGAACACCATTAACTCAAATTCAACTCGCACTGAGTATGTTACCTAATGATGGTGGTGATAAAGTTTTGATGGAAAGTATTCAAGAAGATATTGTAACTATCAATCAACTTATTGGTGAGACCTTAAGCATTAGTATGGAACTTGAAGAAGATGAAGGCGTGCTCACCGATGTTAGTTTAGAAATAAATAGTATTATTAAAAACATTCAAACAAATGATATAGAAATACGTTGGTCAGAATCTGAATCAATTCGACATATTCTTCAACCTCTTGCACTACGTAGAATTCTGACTAATTTACTTACAAATGCTGTACGTTATGGTGAAGGTCAGCCTATCACAATATATTGCTCTATAAAAAATAATGAAATAATTATAGAAATAAAGGATAGAGGGAATGGAATCGATGAAAAACATCGTGAAGCTATTTTTCAACCCTTTTATCGATTAGAAAAATCACAAGGCAGTAAAGGACTAGGCTTAGCTATAGTTAGGCAGTTAGCTGACACTCACAGATGGAATGTTCAATTACTACCTCGTGAAGGAGGTGGAACAAATGCGAGATTATCAATTCCGCTCTACTGTAATTAAAAATTGGAAATCATTGTCTTTACCACCAAACTTCTGCTTGTGCACCAACAGACCAGCCTTGTGTAGTGGTAGCATAAGGTGCATTGCCCGGTTCGTTACCAACCAAACCTTTTAAAGCATCACTCCAGTCAGCAAGAGTAACAAAGAGTCGCAAAACTGGACGGCTGTAAAAACCACGATCAGCAGAGAATTGTAAAGCAGTCGTTAATTTTGTTAACGAGCCTTTTCGGTTGTTAATCTTGTCATCGATATAATCAATGCCGGCTTCAAATGCCAGGTTAACGTGTTTACTAAAATAGAATATAGGCCTAATGCCTGTACTCACCCAGTTAAATTTTGAATTTCCTGCTGTTCCATGATCCTCTTGTCGATACATTGCTATCCATTGAAAAGAATAATCAGGTAACTTTTCATAGGTTAGTGAATTACTGATTTCAAATGATGTTGCTTTGTCGAGGTTCCAAAGTACACCGTCTATATCTTCTCGAATAGGTTTAGGATTAAAATCACCTTGTTTGATTGCAGGACCGGTTTGATAAATAAATGCAGTGGTATTTTTAAAATTTGACGATTTCTGATCGAGCCAGGCGCCTATGCCATAACCCGTTTTATCTGTATAACCTAGTGCCTCCTGCTTATGTCGAGCAGTCAATCCTGTCCAAAGTGTTAATTTTGAATTATTTCCTACTTCAATTCCATGCCAGCGCGCATCTATTCCCGTGCTATCAATTATGTCTGTAGCTACAACATCTTCATAACGAAACATTGCAAGATTAAATTTTCCTATTCCTGCAGTTACATCTTCAATACCAAACCCACCCATAGAACCTTGCCCCGGATTTAGCCAGGAATGATTCGAAAGATGAAGTGTTTGACGATAATAATAACGACGTCCAAGCCATAATTTTGCATCACTATTAAAAAACCGGTTAAAACTTAAATAGCCTTGTGCAAGATTACTCACAGTAAAGTCATTACTAGATCCGTGGCGTTTAAAACCATCCAGCATGAAAACACCCTGAACATAGGCCTTGTCGGTTTTATCTTTGCTCATTTTATAGTTGTAGTTAAATTGCAATTCTAAATTTGTTTCAGGCTCATTACCTAAACGATAACTGGCACGAGTACCTGGCGCTTGAAATTTTGTTTGTGTTGTTCCATCTTTACTCATGCCTATACCACCACGAAAATAGCCGTGAAAGTCAAGACTATGTTGACCTGTTATGATATCTGCTGCTTGAGAACTAAAAGGGATGATGAAGAGAATAAAAACAAAATCATTTTTATTGAGCATTTATACTGCCTCCAGACAACAATTCGAATGCAGGATGCTGCCTTATTTTTAGTATATCGAAAGGTTTAAAAAAGATAATAATACATATTACCGTTTTTACAAGGAATGCATGAATAAAATGATATTCTATAAAAGCAGTTTAAAATTAAACCATTCCCTATAAAACAAAGGGAATAGTCTATAATTTTATGTTAGAAAAAATAAATCGTGTAAATCTATTTTCCGCCGCCCAAACATGGAGGTGACATAGGTGCACCTCCCGTTTCTTCTTTCCATTCATCTTCTGTGTACGTGTGAATGGCTAAAGCATGAATAGCATCTTTCAACTCAACAGCTAAAGTTGCATTAATCATTCTATGTCGTGCAAGTAAATTTTTATCTGTAAACGCAGGTGAAACCACAACAACTTTAAAGTGAGACTCTGATCCTTCTGGAACATTATGATTACTACTTTCATTAATCACTTCTAAATGTAAGGGTTGGAAATCATTTGATAATTTTTCTTCAATTGTAGCTTGTACTGTCATATTAGTTACTCACTTGTCTTTTTTTGATTCTTTATCATCATCATGTTCATTATGACAATGTTCATCTTTCAGATGGTCTTCATGTTTAAGTTCAGCAAGCTCAAGTAAACGTTGTTCTACTTTATAATTTACTGAATCTTCAGGAAAATCACCTTTTTCATTTCGCTCACCCGCGGGTTGTTCGGTTAAAAGTGATATAGCCTCATCTACCGTATTTATTGGGTATAAAACAAATTGCTTTTTCTCAATAGCCTCAACCACATCATCCCTTAATATTAAATGAGGCACATTAGTAGTCGGCATAATGACACCCTGTTCGCCGGTTAAGCCCTTCAATTTACATATATCAAAGAAGCCTTCTATTTTTTCATTAATTCCACCTATCGCCTGAACATTACCGTGTTGATCGGCAGAACCGGTAATTGCAAAAGATTGTTTTACCGGTACTTTAGAAATGGCTGACATTAATGCGCATAACTCACCAACGGTTGCACTATCTCCATCAACACTACCGTAGGACTGTTCAAAGACTAAACTGGCGGATAAAGAAAGTGGTTTTCCGGTGGCATAATGAGATCCTAAATATGAAGATAAAATTAAAACACCTTTTGAATGTAACGAACCACCCAGATCAACTTCACGCTCTATATCAATAATGTCGCCATCACCAATACGTACAGTGGCAGTAATGCGTGCAGGTTGCGCAAATTCAAGACGACCTGTTTCAATAACAAACAACCCATTTACCGTTGCAATTTTTTCACCGCTAACATCAATAAGCAGTATGCCTTTGTTAATTTCATCATAAATTCGATCACGACTACGATCAGCTCGATAAATTTGCTTATCAATTGCTAGCTGTACATCTTCTGCACGTATAATAGATTGATTTTCTTTTTTAGCCCAATAATCTGATTCTATTAAAAGATCTAACATACTGCGCATATGTGTTGATAACTGTGTAGTGTCCTCAATTTGACGCATACCGTATTCAATGACGCGTTTGACCGCACCTTGTTGAAAAGCAGCCAATTTATTTTTTCTCACTAAAGTCGCAATAACCTGAGCATATTGATTTAATGATTCTTTAGAACAATCAATACTTTCAGAAAAATCCACTTCCACTTTAAATAACTCGGAAAACTCAGGATCCTCTTCTTCTAATAAATAATACAAAGCACGATTGCCAACGAGTACAACCTTAATATCCAGAGGTATAGCTTCAGGCTCTAAAGATACTGTATTCATCAGCCCTGCATTGTCACCCATCGTCTGAATATTAATTTCTTTAGCAACTAATACCCTTTTTAATGCTTCCCACGAGTAAGGCTGACTGAGCAATTTATGTGCATCAATAATAAGGTAACCACCATTGGCTTTATGTAATGCACCTGGTTTTATAAAACGATAATCCGTTACTTGTGTTCCCATTTGTGACATGTATTCAACTCGACCCAATAAGTTCTGATACATTGGATTATCTTCATAGGTAACGGGGACACCTTTGCTCTTCTCATTATCAACAATTAAATTTATTTCATAATGTTGAAAGCCAAAATAATCTTCATTTACATCATAGCTAACATCTGCATGCTCATGTTCACGAAATTCATACAGGCCGTTAATAACATCTTCTTGTACATCCATTAAGTATGTTGTTATGGCTTTAATTTCTTTATATTTACCTTTTACCTCATCAATAAGATGAGCTGCAGCAAACATCCCGACTTCACGATTAATTTCAGTAATTTTTTCCCTGGTTTCTCTTTGCCACTGGCTACGTTGTCGAATTAAAGTATTTAAACGATCTTCCAGTACCGCAACAACTTCTTCAAATTTCTTTTTCTCTTTAGCTGAAAGTTTTTCATATTCTTCAGCAGTTAATTTTTTACCCTCTTTGGAAGCTGCAAACGTTAACTCTTCATCACTGCGTAAAAATATTACATCATGTTGTTTTGCTTCTTCAGCTAAAGAGTTAAATGCCGCATGTGTTTGCTCTTTTAGTAAGTCTCGAACTTCCTGTTGCCGGGTATAATAAAGTTCACTTTCAAAAGCACTTGGAATGGCCGTTTGTAGATCCTGTACCAGCTGGCGCATGTCATCCCGAAACCGTCGTCCTTGCCCTGCCGGTAAGTTAATTGCTTTTGGTTTTTGAGGATCATCAAAATTAAAAACGTAACACCAGTCATTTGCTGCACTTTGTTCTGCTGCAGCCTTATCCAGGAAACGCTTTAGTAAGGTGTGTTTTCCTAAACCGGTCGAGCCCATGAGGTACATGTTGTAACCCGGTCGCCCCATTTCAACGGCAAAAGAAAGCGCATCTATAGCACGTTCCTGTCCAACTATTCCTTCAAAATCAGCAAGCTCATTGGTATCAACAAAACTGAATTCAGCCTGCTCACAAAATGATCGTAATTGCCGGGCACTTATTGCTTTGATATGTGTCATAGTTTTTAGATTATCTGTAACATTTTATTTTTAGAACCGTTATTATAAATTAAAGTTGTGTCTGCAAGCGAGTAATGTAAGCAAAAGCTGCATAAATACTTGAAAAACTTACTATTTATTATGTAGGCAACGGAAAAATATAATATCCGACTAATTCACTTAGAATTAACAATTGTTCACAGAAACCTTATTGTCAATGTGTCTTTTAGGTTCTAACTTTAGTCTCGGAAATATAATTGTTTAGGGAAAAAACAAAGGGGCAACATCATCATGAAACTATCATCACGCGCGCATTATGCTATAAAAACCGTCTTAGAATTATCAACGCACGTTAATGAACCGGTAACGTTAGCGCATCTCGCTCAGGCACAAAATATTTCAATATCTTACTTAGAGCAAATTTTCGCTTTATTGAGAAAATGTGACATTGTTAAAAGTACACGTGGCCCAGGTGGCGGCTACATGTTAAATAAACCATTAACTGAAATTTCTATTGCAGATATTGTAAAAGCAGTCGATAAGGCGACCGTTAAAGAAACAAGTATGGAACCAGACTTCAACGGCACAGATAGTCATGTTCTTTGGTTACGCTTGCTTGAACTCATTGGAGGTTATCTCGACAGCATTAGCCTTGCTGAATTACACAGTCTCTATACAACTCCAGATGCTAGCCAGCCAGAAACAACGAACGAAGAGAGCTCATTTCAGGTAGCATAACTACCTCATTGTTGTTCAAATATTTAAGCGGAAATATTTTTATATTTCCGCTTTTTTATTCTCAAATAAATGTTCAGCCACTTTATTGTTTAAAATATATTCAAATTTATCTTGACACAATCGTGTAACAATTCTATTTTATACAGCTGTACAAAATTGCATCAACTTGGAAGATGGCATAAAACATGGATTTCGATTTTGTGACTTAAATCCCAGCAATTTTCAGGGGTTTTTATAATAATAATCATAATATACGGATAAGGGACACCACCATGGATTTTACGCTACCACACTTGGTAATGATCACTGCTGCTTTGCTTATCGCACACAGTCTAATTTGGGCTTGATTTGTTTACACCGGTATTAAGTTACCGGTGTAAAGTTATGTTTGAATACCTAGTTAATTATATTATTAATTTCTTATCTTGTAACACCTCTCCTTTCATTTGAAACATTGCATTTCAATCTCATACTCTTCGTATTAGTAAAATCTTATTTAGTTGTTCTTCAACTTACTTTTCACTTTTATTGATCTCGATCAATTTTTTGACTTTTTGGCTATGTAACCATGATTCAAACAAACTCAATAAGGGGAAAGAGTATGGTCATGCAGGAAGGAGATAAATCAATCTTAATTAATGTAGCAAAGACCGTTCTAATATTAACTGGATTCATGTTTGCGATAATTATTGCAGCAAATGTGCTTGTTTAAAATCCAGCTCTTAATCGTTATATAAGTCTTACTGTGTTTTACAAAGCGTTCTCCGCGCAGGCCGGTTTTTAACCGGCCATTTTTTTGGGCATGATTTATTAATGTTTTCGCGGAGTAATATACTCCAATGCCTGACTAGCTTGCTGAACAAAATGTTTAAAGCTTTCAAAAGACTCATTATCCAGTTCTCTGCTACTCGGCTGCCTGTCAGCATAAATCACTCCAATAACCCTACCTGCTATTATCAATGGCGCGATATAAAATGCTTTACTCGCTAAAATTAGTCGAATGTCATCACTCACTTTATTATCAGAATTATTAGCTTGTGTATTCTCAACCCAAACTGGCTGAGTATTTTTTACAACTTTCGAAAATATATTGTCAGTTTGCAGGCTGAAAAAAAATCGACTGGTAAATTCGTCACTATCTTTACCTAAAGCATATTTTGCTTTGATAGCTTTTTTATCTGAAGTCAACATCGCAAAAACAGTTCTATCAAGCCCGACGCCACGATAAATACCTTCTAATATAATTTCCAGTATTAAATTAAAATCAGGTTTATCCGATAACAGGCTGGAAAGATCACGCAAAATATTTAACTGTAGCAACGGATCGGGAACCGGGCAGTTTGCATCAAAAGAATGCTCATCAATATTATCTTTTACATCATCTTCATCAATTGGCAAATATTTTATTATTGAGCTTGCGCCGAATAATTGCGCAACTTCTGCCGCTTTTTTTGCATTATCTCGTACAAGATCCAGTACATTATTTTTATCAACATCAATATGATCAGCAATTTTATGTGCTACAGACAAGGTCTCTTTACTGCTCCAACTTTTACTTGATGTTTCAGATAATTTTAGCGCACAAACAATATCCTGGATTCTTGGGTTGTCCATGTTGGGTTTATTGATCGCGCTGTGTAATAAATCACTGATATGCCAGTCACAGGTTAAACCAACGGTAAGTTGATCCAGGGTAAAACCAAGCACTTCTTGCTGAGCCATTTCTTCTGAAAAACCACGTTGTTCCATTAACTCTATTATTTGCTCTCCCTCTTCACCTGCGACACACCAAAATGTTATTTCACCAATGTATCGGAGTAAGGCTGCAATAAATATTTCTTCCGCAGCATCATCATTACGTCGTTCAGCAAAATCACGTGCTTGTACTGCGGCATGAAAAGACATAGCCATAAGTTTTAATGCATGCTCTTTGGCTTTCCCACTTAACAAAGCATCAATGATGGCGAGTGACATACTGATATCACGTACCAGGTTAAAACCAAGATAAACAATTGCGCGACTTACAGTGCTAATGGTCGAACCTGTCACATTATAGGTTGCACTATTTGCTACACGTAAAACTCTGGCAGTTAAATTTGCATCGCGTAAGATGATTCGGGATAAATCAGAGGTAGAGGTAGCATCTTTTGATACCACGTCATTAATTGCATGTACCGTATATTTAAATATCGGTAACTCATTTTCGCTAATGCGGGTGATCCAGTTGTCTAGGTTTTCGGACATAAATAAAGTGTGATCCGCCTGTTAGTTAAAATTATTCCCTTTAATACTATTCGGCATACCACGCTTTTTCTTTAACTTAACGGCTCCATTTAGCAACAAACTTATCCAGTTGATTAGCAAATTCCCGTCTGTCACGTTGATTTAAGGGTGGAGGCCCTCCCCCCATTATTTCACCCGTTCCTCTGAGTTCATCCATTAAGTCACGCATCACCAGCTTTTGCTTGATGGTTTCAGTTGAATAAAGCTCGCCACGAGGATTAAGAGCATGACCGCCCTTCTCAATGACTTCTGCTGCCAATGGAATATCTGCAGTAATGATCAGATCATCTTTTTCGATTTCTTGCACAATAAAATTATCAGCAACATCAAAACCAGCAGAGACTCGAATGCTTTTAATAAATGCTGAAGGTGGTGTCACTAAACTCTGGTTAGCAACAAGAATCACATGTATTTTTGCCCGCTCAGCGACACGAAATAGAATTTCTTTAATCACTTTTGGACAGGCATCGGCATCAACCCAAATTTGCATATTTCATTCCTTTATTCCAATTTTAAAATCAAGAACCTTCAACGCAAAGACGCAAAGAGCGCAAAGGAACGCAGAGATTTTTAATACCTGTCATTGCGAGAAGCGTAGCGACGAAGCAATCTCATGCTATATGCATTACTACTTAAGATTACTTCATCGTTACGCTCCTCACACTGAAGTGAAACTTTTATCTCTTGCTTTGCGACCCTTTGCGCTCTTTGCGTCTCTGCACTATAGAACCGCTGCGCGTTTCGTTCAGTATTACCTTAACCTGCTCCGCACGTTCTGGCATCGTTGAAATCTTTTGATTTTGATCTTGAACTTTTCATTCTAAACCAATTGCTCTCTCATTTCTTTTTCCGAAATGGGATATTGCAACACAGCGTGCAAAGTGAATAAATCAGTCAATTTTTCAATATGCTTTCGCTCTTCTTTTTCCACCATAACAATCACTTTTACCTCAGGAGCATACTTTTGCAAGCTATGTAAAAACACATCCAGGTTACTGACGTTCACCCCTGCATAATTGTTTCCATAACCATACAAAAAATCGGCAACAACGAAGTCTGGCTGTTGTTTCTTTAGGTGAGATATCGCTTTGCGCATCGAATTAAATTGCACATTCTCAATATTTAAATTGTGGTACAAATTGACAAAATATGGGTGGAGAGGAGACTCGATAATAGAAAATACGACTTTTTGGCTCATTTAGGCTTTCTTCAATGGTTAAATTTGTAATAAATCATGCTATATCAAGCGTCACAATATCGTATTTAGCTGTAAATTGTCATATAAAACAGTATAATGCGCGTCCTTTATTCTCGTCTGATCCGGTATTTTACTGGCTATGCAATTGGCTCTTCGCCATAACTTCTTTTACAGGAACATCTGATGTCTAAAACTGACACATTACCCTCTTTTAGTGAACTTGGTCTTTCGGCTCCTGTTCTTGAAGCAATAACAGCAATTGGCTACGAAACTCCTTCGCCAATTCAGGCAGAAATGATTCCTTTTGTCATGGAAGGACGTGATGTTCTGGGCCAGGCACAGACGGGTACCGGTAAAACCGCTGCTTTCGCACTGCCTATTTTATCGCAAATCGATACAAAAATTAAAACACCACAAGTTTTAGTATTAGCACCAACTCGCGAACTCGCAATTCAAGTTGCTGAAGCATTTCAAAAGTATGCTTCTAAAATGAAAGGCTTCCACGTTTTGCCAATATACGGTGGACAGGATGCACGAGGTCAAATTCGCCAACTTGAACGTGGTGTACATGTGGTTGTCGGTACACCTGGTCGAGTAATGGATCTCATTCGACGTAGAAGTTTAAAGCTTGATGCATTAAAAACACTTGTGCTTGATGAAGCTGATGAAATGTTACGTATGGGTTTCATTGATGATGTTGAATGGATCATGGAACAAATTCCTGAACAGCGCCAAATCGCATTGTTCTCTGCAACCATGCCGGCGCCAATACATAAAATTACTAAAAAGTATTTGCAAGATCCTAAAGAAATTTTCATTAAGGTTAAAACCGCTACGGCTTCAACCATTACCCAACGTTACTGGATGGTCAGTGGACATCATAAGTTAGATGCCTTAACACGTATTCTAGAAGCAGAAGCTTTTGATGCGATGATTATTTTTGTTCGTACTAAAAATGCGACAACAGAGCTGGCAGAAAAATTAGAAGCGCGTGGTTATTCTGCTTCGGCAATTAATGGTGATATCGCTCAGAACCAACGTGAAAAAACGGTCGAGAATTTAAAGCGTAAGAAAATTGATATATTAATTGCAACCGACGTTGCTGCTCGTGGTTTAGATGTTCCTCGCATCAGTCACGTTATTAACTATGATGTACCTTACGATACAGAAACGTATGTACACCGAATTGGTCGTACTGGCCGTGCTGGTCGTGAAGGTGATGCTATTTTATTTGTTGCTCCCCGTGAAAAACGTATATTGCAACAAATTGAACGCGCGACTAAACAGAAAATCGAAATGTTGGAAATGCCTTCAACAGAAATGATTAATAACAAACGTGTTGCGCGCTTCACACAAAACGTTACGGATACTATTGCTAGCGAAGGTTTAGAGTTTTATGCCAGCATTTTAGAAAAATACACGTTAGAACATAATATTCCCGCAATTGAAGTTGCTGCAGCCTTAGCAAAAATGGTTCAAGGTGATGAGCCGTTATTATTATCAAATGCACCTGTTGCACAAAAATCAAATCGTAATGATCGTGACCGCAATGACCGGGGCGATAGAAAAAGCCGTGATCGTGGTTCACGTCGTGATCGTGAAGATCGTGGCGAAGGACGTGGACGACGTCGTGAACGAGGCGATCGTGGTGAACATATTAAAGAAGAAGGTTTACAGACATACCGATTAGAAGTTGGTCACGACCACGGTGTTAAACCTGGAAATATTGTTGGTGCGATTGCTAATGAAGCAGGTATCGACAGTAAGCACATGGGACGTATTCAAATTAATGATGATTACAGTACCATTGATTTACCGGAAGGCATGCCAAAAGATATTTTCACTGATTTAAAAAGTGTTCGCGTTGCAGGACAAAAACTAAATATTTCCGTGTATGGTGAAGAGTCAGATACAAAGAAGCGTGAAACATTAAAACGTAAGCCACGAAAAGATTCTGATCGTAAACCTTCAAGCAAAAGAAGAAAAGAACCGGCACATAAACCACGTCGAAGTAAATAAGATAATAGACAAAGTATGTAGCCCGGATGAAATGAAATGTAATCCGGGAAACATTTGACACCTATCCATCCCGGATTTCGCTTCGCTACATCCAGGCTACAGATCCAGTTACACTTTAAATTAATCGATCAACTCTTATAATCCTGATGCAAGTCTCACTATACTTTCAATCAACTAAAACTTTATTACGACGATATAATTTGTGTACTTCCATTACTATCAAAACAGTAATGGCAATAAACAGCATATCAAACCAATAATCCAACGATACGGGTTGTATACGTAATACATCACTAATCCAGGGTGTATACATAGCACCAATGTGTATAAGTTGTGCAGCTAATGTTCCAAACAATAAAAAATGATTACGCAGGGGGCTATGGTTAAAGACTGATCGAGTTTCAGAGCGACTATTAAAAACATGAATATTTTCAAATAACACCATTAACAATAATGTTCCATTTCGAGAGGCATCTAATGAATATCCTCTTGTATAAAGATATTGAAAAACTAAAAAAGCGACAACACCAATAACTAATGCTGAGAGCAACACACGTTCAATCATTATTCGATTAAATATTCCTTCTTTTGGTGAACGAGGAGGATGACTTAACTCATCACCTTCAGCAGGTTCAAACGCTAAAGCCACATCCTGAATACCGTTCGTGACAAGATTTAACCATAACAATTGCACCGCAAGCAAAGGCAGGGGTAAACCGCTCAACAAAGCCAGTGTAAATAAAACAATTTCTGCGGCACCCGTTGAGATAAGGAGGAAAATAACTTTGCGGACATTATTATAAGCAACTCGCCCTTCTTCAATACCCGCAACGATTGATGAAAAATTATCATCCGTAATAATAAGCTCTGATGATTCTCGGGCAACATCTGTTCCATACTTACCCATTGCCACACCCACTTCTGCTGCTTTTAATGCTGGAGCATCATTAGCACCATCACCTGTAGCGGCAACAAAATGGCCATTTCGTTGTAACGAGTTAACGATATCTAATTTTTGCGTTGGTTCAACACGAGCAAAGACTCTGGCTGCCGATACCAGATTATCAAAATCATCTATATTATTACTTTTTTGTTTTAAATCATTACCGGTTACAACTTGATTTTCATCTTGTGCCAATCCCAATTCGCGGGCGATGGCTAATGCGGTTACAGGGTGATCTCCTGTTACCATTGCGACTTCTATACCGGCTTGTTGGCAGGCAATAACCGCCTCTTTCGCTTCTTTACGTAATGGATCAATAACACCAACTAAACCAATAAAAGTAAGATTCTTTAGTTGATTGTCCGAAAAGTTTTCTTTATTTATTTCTCCAGAGACTAATGCCAAAACACGATAACCTTGTGCAGCAAGATTCTCTGCTTGTTTAGTAATAAGTTTTATATCAATCACAACATCATTATTTATCGTTGCCATTAAGCTACACATTGGTAACAGTTTTTCATATGCCCCCTTTACAAAAGCATGTGTCGTTGCATTTGTTTTATTCAAGCTGGCAGCAAACTGACGTTCAGATTCAAAGGGAATCATAGCCTTCTCAACATATCGTTCTTTTACATCATCTTTATCAAAACCTGCTTTGTGAGCTAAAACAAGTAATGCAACATCCATAGGATCACCATGTGATGTCCAGTTATTATCTCTCTGACCTAAAAACCCTTCATTTGATAACATGGCAACCTGACATACTCGTTCAAGTAACTTTGTCTCTTCTTCAAATAACGGTTTGTTGTTATGTAGAATGCTTCCTTCAGGATCAATCCCCTCCCCGGTGACGTCCCAGTTATTATTGTCAGGTAAAACTATTTTTTTGATCGTAAGCTGGTTAACCGTTAACGTGCCGGTCTTATCAGTTGCAATATAGGTACAAGAACCCAGTGCTTCCACGGCTACCAGTTTTTGTACTATTACATTACGTTTTGCCATACGACGCATTCCAACTGCAAGAGCAACTGTAAGGGCAACAGGCAATCCTTCGGGGATAGCAGAAACAGCCAGCGCAACGGCTAATAAAAACACTTCATTAATGGGCATACCACGCATCAAAGCAACAGCAGACATCATTAATGCAGCAACACCAACAATAATTGCAACCCGATGAGTAAATTTTTCCATGCGAATTAAAAGAGGTGCTTTACTGGAAGTTTTACCTAATACTGAAGCAGCAATATTTCCTAGTTCAGTCAATAAAGCTGTAGTGACGACAACAGCATGTGCCCGTCCACGCACAACTAAGCT
>JAUVEN010000132.1 GCA_030594815.1 Gammaproteobacteria bacterium | reverse complement strand
GAGGGATAGCCACTAAACCGCTACCAAAACCCGATAAGCCCTTAATCACATAGGCAACAAATATAATAACAATACATAAGACCAGCTCGTTTATTGTTAAGGGTAATAGGTCTGAAAGCATAAAGAAGACGACATTGTGGAGTTATTTAAGTATTAACTGCATTATATCACTAGAATTAAATTAAAAGACTTCGACACATTTAAATTTTTTATTAAGAGCATGGTAAAACTGGTTAAAAAATAATCCCTCCGGCACCTTTTTAACAATACTTCGACAAAAATTATAACTATAGGAATATTTGTTGAACCCGTTCAACTTTTAACAATCAGCATTTGTATGTGTTTTAATAATTTTGAAGCTGTTCACATTTTTATCAGCCAATGTTAGCTAACGTTTTAATAATAGTAACAATCCATGGTACACATGGTTATTTCATCAAGCCATGGTTGGAGGTGTAAAAATGATAAATCGAGTAATAACGTTCAGTTTGATAGTGATGCTATCCGCATCCCATTCCTCTTATGCAGATCAAGTGGAATCTGCTGCGGATAACTTATATTACACTCCCCACAACAAGTTTAATCAGCGAGGTAAATCTCATAGCGTTGAAATGCAATCTTGTAAAACGGACAATTCCGCTTTGATAACCGTCTATTCAACAAACGGTTTGGCAAATTCCAGTATCGAAGTAAAAGTTGATGGCAGACCTATCGGTAACCTGACAAGCTATTACCCGGATGGAGATCCCGGTTGTCAAACACCTAGTGCCAGGGGCATTATCACCATCATGTTACCCGCAGGTAAGCATACTCTTGAGGCTAGCAGTACCAATCTTAGCTGGCCCAGTCAAAACTTTAGCGTACAAAAGTGTGAGTGCATGTTGCTACCGCTGTCTTAACAGGAAAGTAAACAGGGGTTTATTGTGTTTTGCGGGAACTTAAGTTCACGTCTTGGCATGTTGAACCTCCATGTTCATAATGCGATTGAATTAGTTTTGTTAGGTTTACCCCAGGCATGCCAACTATATGAACTCCAACGATATTGTTCTGGAGCATCAACCATACAAGCGACCACTGGATTCATTTCTATATAGCGATAACATTTTAACAAATAATTATCAGCATCAATTAAACTTGCTTTATGCCGTCCCTCCCACAAGGTACCGCTACGGCGATATGTTTTATTAATATATTGAACGTATCGTCGACCAAGATGTTGCATCACTCGTGAAATACCAGCTTCATCTTCCGGTGTCATTAATAAATGAACATGATTTGTCATTAAGCAGTAGGCGTGCAATTTAACTTTATAACGACGTAAACCTTGAGCAAGTACCTCAAGGTAAAATAGATAATCATCATCAGAATAAAAACAGGCATCACGGTTATTACCGCGTTGTACGATGTGAGCCGGTATCCCAGCTAAATACATACGAGGTTTTCTAGGCATAACACTGTCCTTGTGTTTGTTTGAAAATATAATGTGGCATCCTGCCAACAAGTAAAACTATAACAAAAAATACTACTGGTTAAAATTAAATCACTCCGACCCCTTTAATTCTTAAACAATTGGGGTCAGAACACAGATAACGCTAATATTAGAAAAATCTATGTTCTGACCCCAGTTATTTCGTAGATTAGAAATCACTTCACAATTTTTAAAATGGGTGGTTTATGAATAGGGGTTGATTCGATTACCTCCTCGACCTCCTCATCAATATTTGGCTCGTCATTAACTAAATCAAACCCTTTGGATTTATATTTTTGCACTAGTGTACGGGCTCTATTTTTTGCTTGGTAGAGATCCTTGCAACAACGGATTGAGGGTGCACCTTCACCAATATCATCACCGAGAACCAGGATTAATTCGACGTGATCATCTTCAATCGTGATTTCAATATCAACTGTTTTCGACTTCCTTTCATGTACAAGATTATGTCTGGACTTGATGTATTTCAAGGCAGCATCTCCGCAATAGAATAAGCTTTAGATTACAACAATTGGCAAAACAATAGGGACTAGAATACAGGGTATTCATTTATTAAAAATTATGAAGAGCAACTCAAATGCGCATTGATTTAGTGGGCTTCCCCTATTACTAAATCAATCGAGTCTGACCCCATTGAGTTTAATTAACCTTTTTTTTCTTTTTTCTTTTTCTTTTTTTCCTTTGGTGTTAAAGCGGGTTTCTTTTTATCTTCTTTCTTACTGTTTTGTCCTTTGCTCATGATTTTTCTCACTTGTTGTTTACAAAAAAGAGTTATCCATTTATTCCGAGATTAAGTTTCTTTTACAAATCTAAATTTTGTATTAATAAAATCTGCATGCGATAAATCAATCGAGTCTGCCCCCATTGATTATTTAGTTAATATTAGCTTATAGATCTATATTAGCAAATAATGTGTTCTGACCCCATTTATTACTCTCTAATATTATAAACAATTAGTCTCTGACACCTATTATTCATTTGCCGTCATGATCTTAAGGTTAATGTAGCTAACACAATGCCATGATCTGTACTTTCGCCATCACGATCGAAAATAGAATTAATTAAATGCCGATTGTATGTATGATAAGCGCTGACCTCAAAAAGACTGTCGTGATAACTGGCATCAAATTCACATGACAATAAAATGTAATCGAGTACCGAGCCACTGCCGCCAAAATAATGTGTTGGGCTACGCACTACTTTATTATTTTGATTTATTTCTAAATCTCTGTCATCAACTTCATTTGCGTCATATATTTCATTGGCTTCATCAGATTGAGTCAGTTGAAACAAATCCCAGACATCGTTTAAACAATACTTAGCAAGATAGGCCTCGCTGTCAATCTCAGAAACAAAACGTAAGGTGCTTGTCAGTAAATGGCTTAACACACCATCAGCCAAGGTATTATTAAAATCACCCATTAATACCATAGGGTAACCAGTAATCTCACGCCGCTCAATCATATCAATCATTAACAACGTAGCTTCACTGCCCCGCCGTATTGTTGACCCCCAACCACCAGCCACATCTGCTTTTAAGCTTTCAATAATCGTTTGCTCTGCCGATCGATTTGTATCGTGCTCATCAATTTCAATCATTGGACGTTTCGATTTAAAGTGCGCAACATAACAATCGCAGTAGCCCGCATGCGGAACGTCAATCGTTGCCCTTAATACTTTTCGACTAAAAGAGAAGTCATCAGTCAACCCTAATGTCTGTGCGAGTTCAGTGTTTGGTTTGACCGAATTAATATCAACGATAGGAAAACGAGATGCAATGGCGACAACAGGCTGCGTATAAATAAAATCATCAATCACTTCAGGTTGATCAACCACTTCAAAATAATCATAACCTTGCGTGGCAACTAACGCTTTTAATGACTCAGGACTAAAAACCTCTTGAAACCCAATAATATCAGGCTGATATTCACGCAAGTATTCAGTCACCCAGCGTTGTTTTTTCTGCCATTGCTCAGCACTATAAATACGATCAAAATCGTAGTAAGCATAGGGTGGCTCAAGGTAGTTAAATAAATTGAAAGTAGCAATTTTAAACTGTGTATTTGCTACTGATACAGATTCAGCAGAATTTGATGAAACTACAGGTGCGGGTATCTGATTTATTTCTTTTTTATCTTTGGAATTGATGACGATGTCTCAAATAAAAATTGGGGGCTAATTATACCTCAACGTTTCTGAAAGCTAAACAAGTAGGGTCAGAACACAGTTTTCTTTGGTTTATACGACACACCCACGGCATTAAATGGTCAGTGTAAATTGATGATGCATTTGTTATCACCGGCGCGACATCCCATGCAGGTAACGCAGGATTTAAACAGCTTTTGGCAAACCACTTATCACGATGTAAAAAAAGATCTGCGGGGAAAATACAAACGACACTACTGGCCAGATGATCCATTCACCGCACAGGCAACCAGCAAAACCAAAAAACAAATGAATCGTGAATAGGAAAACCTTAAATTAGTATATTAGGAAGAAAGTGACCAGAACAAGCGAAGCGCGTTAAGGAAATACTGAACGAAACACGAAGTGGTTCTATAGTGCTCTCTGACCCAGGTTTTCTAACACTCCGTAATACTTACCGCCAATCCACCTAATGATGTTTCTTTGTATTTAAGCGACATTTCTAAACCGGTTTGCTTCATCGCAGCGATACAATTATCTAATGGCATAAAGTGTTCACCACCTTCACGTAGAGCAAGTGATGCCGCAGTAAACGCTTTAATTGCACCAAACCCATTACGTTCAATACAAGGCACTTGCACTAAACCATTCACGGGATCACATGTCATACCAAGATGATGTTCAAGTGCAATTTCTGCTGCTTTTTCAACTTGTTCTACCGAGCCACCGCGTACTGCACATAACCCCGCCGCCGCCATGGCGGCAGCTGATCCCACTTCACCCTGACAACCTACTTCAGCACCCGAGATCGAACTATTATGTTTTATCAAACCACCAATGGCGGCTGTAGTGAGAAGAAAGTCACGCACTTTTTCTGCTGTCCCATTTTCATGGTGAACAAAATAATAAAGCACTGCGGGTATCACGCCAGCGGCACCATTTGTCGGCGCTGTCACCACCATATTACCTGCAGCATTTTCTTCATTCACCGCCATCGCATAAGCACATAACCAGTCATTAACATTCGCAGTGACTTCATTACCACATAATTGATCATACAAATGTTTTGCCCGCCGTTTAATATACAATCCACCGGGTAAAGTGCCTTGAGCCTTAAGTCCATTTTCTAAACATGTTTGCATCGACTTCCATATATCATCTAATCCTTGATTAAGATCTTTTTCTGACAAATCATCCAATTCATTTTTCCGCTTCATTTGTGCAATAGACTGTTTACTCTCGTTGGCCATTTGCATCATTTCATTGGCCGTTGAAAAAGGATAAGCACATGATAGTGGCTGTACCATTTTCAATGGCGCTTCCAGTTGACTAATTTCATCAACAGTACTAATAAATCCGCCACCGATTGAAAAGTACGTTTCAGAAAACAACACGTCACCCTGCATCGAAACTAAATCAAAAATCATTCCATTAGGATGCTCAGGTAATGCTTCACCTTTATCAAAAATAATATGTTTAGCTGGAATAAAAGTAAGAACATGTTTTTTATCAAATGGCAGAGTGCTGCTGCCCCAGATTTGTTCAAGCAATTGCTCAACATTCATATTAGCCAATTGTTCAGGGGTGTACCCATGCAAGCCCAATGCAACAGCGCGATCGGTAGAATGTCCTTTGCCAGTAAAGGCCAATGAACCTTTTAAGGTACAACGAATAAAAACATCAGATGAAAGTAAAGAATGTTGTTCAGGCTGTAATAGCTGTTCAACAAATTGCCTGGCCGCAAGCATAGGGCCAAGTGTATGTGAGCTAGAAGGCCCAATACCAGTTTTGAAAAGTTCAAGGACACTAATAAACATTTTTGTCACAAGCCTCAGAAATGAATAATAAAGTAATAGTTACACTACTTCGTTAAATCGCTTCTATCAAGGTACAAGTTATGTGGTTTTTAAAAAAACTTTACTCTGCCCTCAAATATTAACAAACATTTTTTCATATACTAAACCATTAAATAAATTGACTTTATCGCAAGGCTCAAGCCACTAACCAGCAACAAAGCACTCACGACTTGATTAAACCGGTGATC
>JAUVEN010000002.1 GCA_030594815.1 Gammaproteobacteria bacterium | reverse complement strand
CATACCTTTTGTTGCAAACATAATAAAAAATGAATCCATAATAATCAGGATAACAAAAAACATAACAATTGCAGCAGGGGCCCAGTGAAAACCAAAACCCTCTTTACCCGCCTTGCGCCTGGCATCTCGTTGTGAAGTTATAATAGCTAATACATACACACTAACCAAATACAGCGCGATATGAATAGCAAATACATCTGCACCGGGCCAGTTAAAAATTGAAATCGGAACGAAGATCGCGGTGACTGCAAATGCCATAACAGTAGCAACCATTTTTCCTGACATATTGGTTACGCTGTACAACACGATAAATACAGTAGCAATTAATGAAACACCGCCTAATAAGGTCACCAATATATTTGTCACGTTATCTTATATCCTATTTCTTTTTCAGTAGTCGTTGTGGTACATAAAAAACATTTTGCTGACTTACTTTACGTTTAATTTTGCTATCAATTGAATTAATAACAAAATTAAATTTAGTTCGACTTTTTGATACTTTCTCTGGTGCAATTCTAACTTTAGCAATCAACTTAACACTGTGTTCAGCAGCAAGATGAATTTCACTAAATCGTCCCATATCCAATTCCGCACCATTGAGTCCTTCTATTGAGATAAGGTATTTTGCTGGCTTGGTCGTCTTATTATTTATTTTAATATCATAACGATTCTGTACGCGACCATCCGATAACGTTACAGACAATGGCTGACGAACCTGTCGTACCAGCATTTCTATTTCACTACGGTTTGCAACGCTCCAGACAAGCAAGGAAATGGTTGCAAGTAAAGCCAAAGCATAGCCAATATTTTTACCTTTAAGGAAACGAGTCTTTTTACCTTCAAGTGCATGCTCTGAGGAATATCGGATTAAACCCGTTGGAAACTTAATCGATGTCATAATGGTATTACAGGCATCTATACACAAAGCACAGGAAGTACATTGGTATTGCATGCCATTTCTTATGTCGATACCAGTAGGACATACCTGTACACAATAGCCGCAATCAATACAGTCACCGACTTCCGCATTATCACGCTCGGCAGAAGTCATTAATCCTTTTTTAGGCTTCAGTCTTCCTTTCTCACGCTCACCACGACTTTCATCATAAGCAACAATCAGGGTATCCGAATCAAACATCACTGCCTGAAAACGGGCATAAGGACACATGTAAGTACACACTTGCTCACGCGCCATTCCTGCCATTACATAGGTTGTCATGGCCAAAAACAGGGTTGTTGCATATGCAGCAAACGGTGCATCACCCGTGAACATTTGTACGATTAGATCAGGAGCATTACCCCAATAAAGGGTAAAAGTTAAACCGGTTAAAAGAGCAACAAGCAGCCACAGAAAATGAGTTAAACCCATTTTAATGATCTTCTCGTTACTCCAGTCAGCCCGTGCAAGTTTTATACGCGCATTACGTTCGCCTTGCACCAGACGTTCGATCAATACAAAAACATCCGTCCACAACGTTTGGAAACAAAAATATCCACAGAAAACCCGACCCGCAAGACCGGTAACAAAGAAAAGTAAAAAAGCACCGATAAGCAGCAGACCTGCTAACCAGAAAATATCCTGAGCATAAACAACCAGGTCAAAAATATAAAAACGTCTGGCTTCTATATCAAACAGAATAGCCTGTTCTGGACCAACTTCACGAGCCCAACGCAACCAGGGTAATAAAAAATAAACCGCATAGGCAAGAAAAAGTATGCCGGTTTTTATAGAACGGTACCGTCCTTTTACCGAGCGCGGAAATATCTCAATCCGTTCCTGAAATAATACTTCTTCTGGCATGGTTTTATTAAACCTATAAATTCCCGTTCAATTTTCTATAAATTACTAGCATCATGAGATTGCTTCGTTACACTCGCAATGACGTGCACTTTATTATTTCAGATACCAAAAAGAGGATGTATATCAAAAATACATCCTCTTCTTATTCTTTGCATTTCTTATTAAATGCACTATCACGGATAGCGAGAAGTCAGAGAACAAGGCAAAAATATTATTTAAAAACGGAGCTTACAATAAGACCGTTCTCGCACTTCCCTGTGCTTCACGGCACCTGAACATCCCTGTTCAATGTAAGTGAGTATTTTAAATAATGTTTTTCATCGTGCCCCTCAATAAATATAAAATAGAGGGTGAACGCCGTTATCTGACTTCTCGCTTTTCGTGATTATTTGCTAGCAGAAAGCTGTTTAACGTAGAAAGTTAGTATCTTAATTTCAGTTGCTGACAAACGCTCTTTCCATGCAGGCATTTGACGCGTTTTACCATTATTAATCAGATTCATCACTGCAGCTTTTTTAGCTTCAGCGGTATCGGCACCGTCTACATCTGCAATCGTCCAAATCTTATCGGTTAGATTAGCTGAACCCATAAAAGTTTGACCTTTAGCATCTGCACCATGACATGCAACACAACCACCCTGGCCAGTAAATACGGCTTTACCACGTTTGGCTGCTGAAGCATCGACACTGTTACCCGATAAACTTAAAACATAATCTGACACATCAGAAACTTGCTTAGTCGTTAAGCTGGTTTTAAAACCTGGCATAGAACCGTTACGGCCATTAGTAATAGATTCCTGGATCTTGCTGTAGCTTCCGCCCCATAACCAGGCATCATCCAATAAGTTAGGATAATAACCAACTACACCATTTCCGCCTGC
The DNA here is from genome assembly GCA_030594815.1 of Gammaproteobacteria bacterium. Classification (GTDB taxonomy): domain Bacteria; phylum Pseudomonadota; class Gammaproteobacteria; order UBA6429; family Thiohalophilaceae; genus JAGLTQ01. The sequence goes on along the minus strand of JAUVEN010000002.1, from coordinate 67,674 downwards.
CTGGTGACAAGCTGCACAGTTGTCCGCAAAAAGTACTTTTGCTGATGAATAAGCAAAGGCACTTTTACCTTCGTCTGAGGCAATTTGCTCAAATGTAGAGGCGTTAATATCTTCCAGATATTGTTTCTGGCTCTCACGAGCTTCCTGCATTTCTTTAAGAAACAATGCACGAGTATTCCAGTGCGTTGTTGTCGTTTTACCATCAGATGTAGTGTAGGTAATCTCATTCATCATACCTTTGGTGTAACTGTCTCCAATAGGCCATGCCGGGTATAACACCCAGTATACAAGGGCAAAAATTGCTGAGGCATAAAATGTCCACAACCACCACATTGGTAAAGGGTTATTATATTCCTGTAAGTCACCATCCCACGCGTGGCCAGTAGTCTGTACAGTAGGTTTGTTTTTTTCACTGCTCATTTTTTATATCCTTACTCTGTCCGTCTTCTTCATCATCATCATCATCTTGAAACGGAATATTCTTGTAAGACTCAAGCCGTTTACTTCGATTACGATTTGAAAAAACATAAACTAATATTAAAACAAATGTGATCGAAAATATTACCAATACAAACGGCTTGGTATTTTCCATATGGGTAAACCAGCTAAGCCAATCAAACATTGTGATTTAATCCTATCAAGTTCTACCCTTTTTCCTTTAAACGATTAACGGAATTTCGCAAAATGACCTTCGTCAAACTTGCTGAAATCAACCATCGTTCCTAACAACTGCAGGTATGCAACAAGCGCATCCATTTCAGTCACATCATCAGCATTGCCATCATAATTATCCGAGGCTGCTTGTGTTAAAAGATTTTCTTCGGCATGAAGAATATCCAGGTTTTTAGCTATGTCTTCACCAAAACGTTTTACGTTTGCATCATATTCTTCTGTACTTTCAGAATATGGAACGCCGACCATTTTTAAAGCACGCATACGATCAGCGATATCTTTATAGCTTAAAGGCGTCATCAAAAACCCATAGTTCGGCATGATGGATTCTTTAACAACTGAGCGCGGTGCAATTAAATGCTGCACGTGCCATTCGTTAGAATACTTCTTGCCTACACGCGCCAGATCAGGACCAGTACGTTTTGAACCCCATTGGAACGGGTGATCAAACTTGGACTCTGCTGCTAATGAGTAATGACCATAACGTAATGCTTCATCACGGAACGGACGTATCATTTGTGAATGGCAAAGGTAGCAACCTTCACGTTGATAAATATCTCGGCCACGTAATTGGAGAGGAGAGTAAGGATGAATCGTCTCCTTATTCTCAACCTTAACTTCTTCGATAGTACTATCGATGAAATAAAGTGGAACGATTTCTACCAGCCCGCCGATACTGATCACGAGAAGTGTCAGTCCGATCAGCCAGCCAGCATTTGTTTCTATAGTTTCATGCTTCATTAATCAAATCTCCAGTTAATTAAGCATTTGCCAGCTTGGCGGCAATTTTTGCTTCAATTTCAGCTTGTTCTTTCTTTGACTTAATGATCGTCATGAGGGTGTTGTAACCCATCAAGATCGTACCGGTTAAGAACAAAGCACCGCCAAATGCACGTATGACATATGGTTGGTGTAAGAAACTGACTGTCTCAATAAAGGTGTAAGCGAGGTTACCGTACTCATCAAAGGCACGTAATAATAAGCCCTGACCGATACCAGCTACCCACAATGCACTGATGTAAACAACGATACCGATTGTTGCTAACCAGAAATGAGCAAAGATAAGTCTTTCGCTGTACATTTTTGTTCCCCATAAACGAGGAATTAAATGATAGAACGAACCAAAGCTGATCATAGCAACCCAACCTAATGCACCTGAATGCACGTGACCAATTGTCCAATCGGTGTAATGCGATAATGCATTAACACTCTTGAGTGACATTAATGGGCCTTCGAAAGTAGACATACCGTAGAATGATAACGAAACAACCATGAAGCGAATAATAGGATCTGTACGTAATTTATCCCAGGCACCTGAAAGAGTCATGATGCCGTTGATCATGCCGCCCCAGGATGGCATTAATAACAGGATAGAGAAACCGGCTGCTAGAGTCGAAGTCCAGTCTGGTAATGCAGTCCAGTGTAAGTGATGTCCACCTACCCACATATATAAGAAGATTAACGCCCAGAAATGGATAATCGATAAACGGTAAGAGTAAACCGGACGACCCACTTGTTTAGGAATGAAGTAATACATCATACCGAGAAAGGCTGCGGTTAAGAAGAAACCTACTGCATTATGACCATACCACCATTGCGTCATCGCATCCTGAACACCGGCATGCAGACTATATGATTCGAGGCTAAACATATGCACAGGAACAGCCATATTATTAAAGACATGCAATAACGCTGTTGCCAAAATAAAGGCAATAAAGAACCAGTTAGCAACATAGATATGTGGCTGGCTACGGCGACGCAGAGTCATTACATAAATAACTAAATAGGTAACCCAGGTAACGGTGATCAACAAATCAATTGGCCAAACCATTTCTGCATATTCACGTGCTTGTGTGTAACCCAGCATGTAACTGATAGCAGCTGAGCCAATGGCAATTTGCCAGCCCCAGAAAGTAAAGTTTGCTGCACCATCGCTGAATAAACGTGTTTGACAGGTACGCTGCACAATATAATAAGATGTGGCAAATAATGCGCTACCGCCAAAACCGAAAATTACTAACGTTGTATGAACGGGACGTAAACGTCCAAAAGTAATTTCTGCAATGTCGAAATTTAGGAACGGCCATGCCAGTTCGGACGCAATCCATACGCCAGCTGACATACCGAGGACACCCCATACCAGGGCCATAATCGTAAACTTACGAACGATATCGTAGTTGTACTGTTCTACTGGAGATGATCCAGGAGCAGATGATGCAACCATGCTCGCCTCTTTATTTAAGTTGAAATTTATTGAAGTTGGAGAGTCAATACGGCACCGGTCAGGACTATTCAAAATCCCAACAATAACCTAGTAAAACACTCCGAGAATATTGCAATATAAGAGTATTGTAATAAAGTAACCCCACTATTTGCAAGTAGCAAAGGCAAAAGTATAGTTCATGGGGCTATAAATTCATCCGCGGTACTTAAGTATTTCCAATTCCTACCGATAACCGAGAAATACACTGTCCTACATTAAGCTTGAACACCGCCTATATCGGATACATCGTTTATTACTTAAGTAAATTACTTAAAATGCTCAATTTAAAAAAAATTTCAGACAATAATCTACCCATTGAACAACTTACCCTTTTGTATAAGCAGTCACTATCTGCATTTGTCGCTACACTTGCCGTACTGTCATTCATACTCTTTTGGGCTCATGAATTAATTGATAGCTATGCACTGTCATTGTGGACTAGTGCCATTCTCATAATGAATATTTATTTACTTATCTGGATGTACTTTGTTCGTCGTGATACTCAGCAGATAAACACTACAACTGCCAGACGTTTTATTAACATATATCAAGTCCAGTCAATTTTGCATGGTTTCTCGTGGGGACTTTTTCCTTTCTTGCTTATTGAAATCACTGCGCCCGATATGAAGTTTTTTTCTTATGTTGTTTTATGCGGCATGGCAGCAGGCGCGATTGCCACTACAGCAATGATTTATCGTATCTATTTGTCATTTATGTTGCCGATGATGTTACCCGTTATTCTTATTCAACTATTTTTCAGTGATACGTTTAATTTATTTAGCATAACAACCTTACAACTTCTTATTATTTTTGTTATTTCTTTAATGGTGCTTGCGCACAGCCATAACGAAAGCATCATGCGTTCGATTACTTTGCATATAGAAAATAAATATCTTCTTAAACAAGCAACGGCTTCATATAAAAAGGCAGAGGCGGCAAATTCAGCAAAAAGTAGTTTCCTTGCAAACATGAGTCATGAATTACGTACGCCACTTAATGCTGTTATAGGCTATAGCGAAATGATTGCTGACTGTGCAGAAGATAATGATTTTAAATCTATTCCCAAAGATGCAAAAAAAATAACGCATGCCGGGAAACACTTGCTGGCACTTATTAACAACGTACTTGATCTTTCTAAAATAGAATCTGGGAAAATGGACATTTACGTAGAAGACATCAATGTTTTTCACTTACTTTTCGGAATTAAGGAAACAACAGAAGCATTGGTATCTAAAAATAACAATACATTTATTTTTGATGTACCTGAAAACACGCACACAATTAAATCAGACAGCACCAAGTTACGTCAAATTCTTCTAAATATAATTGGTAATGCTGCAAAATTCACATCCAGTGGCGAGGTTGCGATTAGGGTTACAACAAATACCAATAATTTAAAAATTACAATATCGGATACCGGTATAGGTATGACTGAACAACAATTAAAGGATCTCACTAAACCCTTCACCCAGGCGGATATTTCAACTACTCGTGAATACGGTGGTACCGGTTTAGGTATGAGTTTAACGGAAAATCTTGCTAAATTACTTGGCATTGATATTAACGTAAAAAGCACTTTGAATGAGGGAACAAGTTTTGATCTTACTATTCCCCTGGAATATCATCCTTCCTGAATAATACCCATAAAAAAGAGCCACACTATTGAATAGTGAAGCTCTTTTTTATTATTTAATAACTTAGCCGTTTTAGCTAAATTATAAACCGCAGGCCATGTTACCCGGAACAGATTCTTTAATCTTTTTTGGTAATGCTAAATCCAGATTCGCCATAATCTCAACAAACTCATCTTCAGTTTTTCCATTACCTAAACGATTGTTAAACTGTTTTTCTTCTTTAACTGTTGAAGCAGTAAAACCATAGTAATCATGCCCAGGGTAGATCGTTGTTTTTTCATCTAATGAAAATATTTTATCATTAATTGAATTATAAAGTGTTACTGAACTGCCCGCTTGAAAATCTGTGCGACCACAATCACGAACAAGTAATGCATCACCAGTAAACACATAATCTTCAACTGCAAAACTTAAATCTGCATTTGTATGACCAGGTGTATGTAATGCTTTAATTTCAATATCACCTAACTTCAAAACATCGTTGTCTTTGATTAACAAGTCAGCACATTCTGCACCACTATTTTCATGTAAGACAACTTCAGCAGAGAATTCATCTCTTAACTTTCCAGAGCTGGTAATGTGATCAGCATGTACATGTGTTTCTAAAACATACTTCAGGTTAAAGCCAAGCTGTTTAATTAAAAGAATATCACGTTCGAGCTGTTCTTTTACATGATCAATAATTGCAGCTTCAGATGTTGCTTCATCAGCGATTAAATAAGTGTATGTACTTGTTTCACGATCAAATAATTGTCTTACAAACATGTGTCTCTCCTGATTAAATATTTTAAATTAATAATGTAAAATGTTATTAACAAGAAAGGTACTTGTTAACTGAACCTAAGTTATGCACAGCGCCAAAACCAAGCTGGCTTAAAACGCCTTTTGCTTGCTCACTACGCATACCACTTGCGCAATAAACGATTACCGGTTTACTTTTATCTAAGTGTTGTTCTGCAGAATGAATTGCTTGCAAAGGAACGTTCAGTGAACCAGGAATTGCACCCATACCAAATTCTTGTGGTGAACGTACATCAACAAGTTGTGCACCATTTGCCACCATTTCACGTGCTTCAGGACACTCAATAAAACTCATACTCATTCCAAACATTTTTAACTCCACTTTATCTTTACATTAGTGCATATACACACATTTATTTAAAAAAATGTGGCTGACTGCTTAGGACAGTACAACCATTGTTTCTTACTCTTGTTTCAATTTAGTACATAAATTGAGTAACAAATTACGTTCATCGTCACTTAATTTACTTAGTATCTTTTGCTGCACTGCATGTTTAACCGGTAATACCCGTTTAATCAGTGCTTTACCTGCTTCAGCAAGAATAAAAGATTTCTCTTTTCCTGTTGTTAGTGGGTCTTCACTAATCCAGCCATTTTTTTCCATGACTTGTAGCTTACGGCTCATAACACTACGTTCTGATTCCATTTCATCGGCAATTTGACGAATTGTTATTGGTCCTTTGCGCGAAATAAGGCCAACAACTGGCATTTGTGTCGCGCGTATACCCAGATCACGGTAAGCATCATCATATGTTTTTAATACATAGTGGCTGGCGCGCAAGATTTGCATATTAATGCAGCTTGGTGCGTCACCTTCAATCTCTGTATTCATATTTAAGCTCCACTGTGTATATGCACGGAATTATACGTGCATATACACACGAATCAACCGCATTATGTCATAAATTACACTTTAAAAATTAAACTACTGGGAAGAAGGTGAAATCGAAGATTGAGAGGCTGGCCTGGGCCACACAGGACGCACAGGGAAACTTTTGTGCTAACACACCTAGTAGGTTGGATTAAGCGCAGCGAATCCAACATTTTTGATATTGTTGGGTTCGTCGTGTTACTCCTTAATCCAACCTACAACTATGATTTTTTGCATGTAGGTGGGATCAAGTGAAGCGGATCCAACGATTTAATCCTGTTGGGTTCGTCGTGTTACTCCTTAACCCAACCTACATCTCAAACAAGCATAGAGTAGTACTTGTCTTTAAAAAGTCTGAGGCAGGTAATGATCGATCAGTAATAATGCGAAAAGAAGCATCAAATAAAGAATGGAGTAGGCAAAAGTTTTGATAGGAATGCTGTCATCTTTGCCAGATTGCATTTTAATAGCATAGTAGAGGAAGATGGCATCAAGAATAATCACACCACCCAGGTAAACGACACCGCTCATGCGTGTAGCAAAAGGTAACAGGGTGACAGCAATCATTATAATAGTATAAAGAAGTACCTGAAGACGGGTGTACTCAATGCCGTGCGTTACTGGCAACATAGGTACATCAGCCTTGGCATATTCTTCACGACGATGAATGGCCAACGCCCAAAAGTGAGGTGGCGTCCAGGTGAAGATGATTAAAAATAACATCAGGCTATTCGGATCAATCGTCCCCGTTACCGCTACCCAACCTAGAACAGGTGGAGCCGCTCCGGCAGCACCGCCAATAACAATATTTTGTGGTGTCGCATGCTTCAGATACATCGTATAAATGACGGCATATCCGATTAGTGACAAGAATGTCAGCCAGGCGGTTAAACCATTAACTAGAAAAGTTAAAATGACCATAGCGATTATGCCTAGAGCAATCGCAAAAAATAGTGCCTGAGAATTTGTAACATTACCTGATGGTAAAGGGCGAGCTTCCGTTCGACGCATTTCCTTATCGATCTTCTGATCAACCACCTGGTTAATTGCAGCAGCGGATGCCGCAGCCAGGCCAATACCGATAGTGCCAAAAACAAGAGGTTGCCATGGCACCATGCCTGGTGTCGCAAGAAACATCCCTATTACAGCCGTAAAAACAAGCATCATAACAACACGAGGCTTACATAATTCGTAGAAACTATTACACGTCGTAAAAAAACCGACTCTTGGATTTTCGTTCTTGGCTGTATTTTCCATTTTAATTCTTTCTTATTTTCTTTGATTACGAACTAAATGATTTACGGTAACTAAAGTCAAAATCAGTAAAGCGCCGCCACCATTGTGTGCTACCGCAACTAATAAAGGTAAAGATAGTAACACGTTTGAAACACCTAAAATAAACTGTAGTGCCACTACGGCTATCAAGGCTATTCCTGCATTTTTAAGTGGGCTATATGCCGGTGTTAATAAAATTTTGAACCCTAACCAAAGCACAAATATAGCAGTAATTACCGCACCAATTCGGTGAGTAGTATGAATGGCAACCCTTGCCTCGTGACTTAAAATGCCAAATTCAAAATTTTTCTCGGTACCATGCCAGAGTGTAAATCCTTCTGAAAAATTCATCGGCGGCAAATACTCGCCAGCAATACAGGTTGGAAATTCTATGCAATTTAACGCAGCATAATTTGAACTGGTCCAGCCACCCAACATGACCTGGATAACAACAATGATTAATCCAATTAAGGCGGGGGCTCTTAATTTTTTTAAATAAACGCTATCGACATGACCAAACTTAAAAAGTGATCCAGAGCGTAATGTTAGCCACCATAATATTGATAGGGTGGTCATACCGCCCATTAAATGCGACATTACAATGGCAGGATTTAATTTAATCGTGACCGTCCACATTCCTAACATACCTTGAAAAACAACTAAGGCCATTAGAAATAGTGGAAGTTTAAAGGCATGATTCGCTTCTTTTCGTTTCCTGATGGCAATAATACCAATCACAAAAATCATTAAGCCTAACGTGCTGGCAAAGTAACGGTGGATCATTTCCTTCCAGGCCTTAGCTGCTTCAACTGGACGATCAGGATAAGCCTGATTCGCTGCAGCAACATCATCTACATGTTTTGGTACGCCAACATGGCCATAACAACCTGGCCAGTCCGGACAACCTAAACCAGCATCCGCCAGGCGTGTATAGGCTCCAAGCAAAATAACAACATAGGCTAAACAGGTTGCGGCAAAGGCCATTTTAAAAAATAGTGATTTATTCATAATACTGTTCCGAAAAAATTGTTTTCAATCGCGGCATTTAAAAAAAGTCTTAACCAATTCGCGAAACTTTTAATAATAGTGTCATGTCTTTAATCAAACCTGTTGCATCGAACCCTTTTTCATACGACATCATGAGATTGCCAAAAGGGTCAACCAAATATAATCGATCAGCAGATTTTGCTGCGGCTTTGTTATCAAGTTCAAATTGTTTTAATACTGACTTAATTTCTTTATCAGCCCCGGATACCACTTCTAAACCGGGGTGATCTTTTAATATTTCCAGTAAGGAAGCCTTGGCTTTACCTGATGTGGAAATGTATAAACGTTTAATGCGTAAATGTTCACCACGTTGCGCTAATCTGCTTTGACGCATTTTATATAAAACTTCGGCACAAGCATCGTTGCAGCTGGCGTCACCAATATAAAGCATCACCCATGTTTTATTTATATCAGAAAACTTGAAATCCTTTCCTGATGCTAATTGCAAAGTGACATCGGTTAATGGTCTTGCAGGTACAACCAAATCTCCATGGTTTTTAGTTTTAGTCGGACCACCTTCTGGCACCAGGTTATACATGATGATCGCAATAATAATGGGGGCGACAAAAAAGGCCATTAATAATATTAATTGCTGACGACCTTTACCTTTTTTATTCTCCATCTTCTAACTCACTTTTTCTTTCTTTTAAATTAACAACAATATAAATAATAACCAGCGCTAACGCCAAAGCAAACCATTGCACAGCATAGCTGGTACTTTTTTCTGGCTGCATAACAACGGGCTTCCAGTTACGTACATAACCACTTTGTTCTTTTTCATCCAATAAAAAAATGTAAGGTAACAATTTTAAACCGGATTTATTTTCAATATCGTTAAAACTGATCCATTGCATTAGGGCAGGCCAACCTTCATTGCTTTGATACTGATCGCCAACCATAAATGGTTTTTTACCTAACACCTTTATTTTTCCTGACAACTTTAAAAATCCTGATATTGTCTCTATTTTAGGCAAGCTTGATCGGTCAATCGCCATTAGCACCCAGCCTCGGTTAACTAAAATACTGTATTCACTATTCTTTAATTTGAAAGGTGTCATGACATACACCCCAGTTTTACCCTGGTGAACTTTGTTATCTATAAAGATCTGTTTATCTAAAACATAATGACCATCAATTTTTGCTAAACGATAATTCAGATTTTTATCCTTATCGATAAAGTCTTTTATATATAGAGGTCCTGATTCATTTTGCTTTTTAAACAGTTCGATTAGATCTCTTTTTTCCTCTGCGCGATCCAGTTGCCAAAAACCCAGGCGCAATAAAACAGGTAAAATCAACAACGTTACAATTGTTGGAACCAGGCCAGGTTTAAATGTTTTATTTCCTATTTGCATTTTAATTATTTTTATAACTAATTTGTTATACTTACCCAAATTATCAGGGGTAAATGAGCATGTTTAAAATTATTATCGTTTCTATTCTTTTATTTATTATTTTTAGTTTAGGTGTTGCGTTGTTTGCTTTTGTCCAAAAAAATCGTGATTCTGACAGAATGCTTAAAGCCCTAACTTTTCGTATTGCTCTCTCAATAGGCTTACTTGTCCTAATGATGGTTGGCGCTCAATTCGGTCTTATTTCACCACATGGCGCCTGATTTAGCTATTTGAATATTTTTATAACTAGAATAATTTAATTAAAAACAATAAAAAAGGCGCTGTAATAACAGCGCCTTTTCGTATGTTTGTTGCAGCTATTAAAGCCAGTAAACTACAACAAATAAGCCTAACCATACCACGTCAACAAAGTGCCAGTACCAAGCTGCAGCTTCAAATGCGAAGTGATGCTTCTCAGAAAAATGACCTTTAATTGAGCGAATTAACATTACAGTTAACATGATGGCACCAATCGTCACATGTAAACCATGGAAGCCGGTTAACATGAAGAAGGTTGAGCCATAAGTACCTGAAGATAATTTTAGATTTAAATGAGAATAAGCTTCAATGTATTCTTCTGCTTGCATGAATACAAATAAGAAACCTAAAGCAACAGTTAAAGCTAAACCAATAATCAATTGTTTACGGTTATCTTTTTTCAATCCCCAGTGTGCCCATGTAACAGTCAGGCCTGAAGTTAAAAGAATTAACGTATTGTAGAAAGGAACACCCCATGCACCAATAGTACCTGTAGGCGTATCATATCCTTCACCAGGAACGCTTAACATTGGCCATTCAAAGGTAAAGTCTGGCCATAATAAGCTACCCGTCATGGCATTATTACCTGCTCCGTCTAACCAGGGTCCTGCTAAGACACGAGCATAAAATAAAGCGCCAAAGAATGCTGCGAAGAACATTACTTCAGAAAAGATAAACCACATCATTCCCATACGGAAAGATGTATCTACTTGTGCGTTGTATTTACCGGCTTCACTTTCGTCGATAACCTGACCAAACCAGCCAAATAACATATAGGCCATGACTGCAAAACCAATATACATAATAGTCATGCTACCCATCGCACCATCAACACCGCTGGTTAATGCATATGCAAAACCACCCGTTGTTAAAAATAAGCCAATTGAGCCAACTGCTGGCCACTTACTTGGCTCAGGAAGATAATAACTGCCTGCTACGTCTGACATGTTTTCCCCTCTTTATCCAGAAACCTGAAAAATTATTAAAATTTCAACAGACTTTATAAATCTGTCATCGTGTTTTTTTCTTATTAATCTATTTACTGGCTAACTTTCTATTGGTATCAAAAAAAGTATACCCCAGCGAAATCGTTTTAACTTTTTTAGGTAAGTTAGGGTCCACATAAAAACGTAGTGGCATATCCCGTGCTTCACCCGGTTCGAATGTTTGCTGTGAAAAACAGAAACATTCCATTTTTGAAAAATATTTTGCAGCATAGCCGGGAGTAACACTCGGTATTGCCTGCGCAACTACTTTTCTATTCGTTAAATTTTTGGCATAAAACATTACTTCTGTCACTTTACCGGGATGTACATCTATCGTGTTTTGTTTGGCACGAAATTCCCAATTCAGCTTTTGATTTAATGTTGTCAAAAACTCTATTCTTATTGTGCGTGATTCATCGATACGTTTTTCAACGTTAACGATATATTCAGCCCGCTCCACTTTTTTTAATTCAATAAAGCGGCCATTTAAACCAAACACATCACATATCGCAGCATATAAAGGTGGAAGAACAAAAAAACCAAAACTAAACATAAAAACAACAATCAACAGGATTTTTCTAGTTGTTCGTGCATTTGCTTGTTTCTGGCTAACTTGCATCACTCTCCATTAACCCATTACATGTGCTGAATAAAAACAAATGCGTAGACACTAATTGCAGCGATAACTAATAGTATTATTGTTAAAGCCTTTTTATTATTTTTATCCACGTTTTTCTCTATTCATTTAAATCTATAACTTAAATTAGCTGCTTACTCAGTATTTGAGTAAGCAGTAATCTGTTATTACTTAACTTGTACTATTTTACTTCCGGCGGTGTAGCAAATGTATGGTATGGCGCTGGTGAAGGAATTGTCCATTCCAGACCTTCTGCACTTTCCCATACTTGATCCGTTGCTTTCTCTCCACCCTTAATTGTTTTGATAACAATAACCAGGAACAGGATTTGTGAAAGACCGAATGCAAAACCACCAATTGATGACCAGTAATTCCAGTCAGCAAACTGAACTGCGTAATCAGGAATACGACGAGGCATACCTGCGAGTCCAATAAAGTGTTGCGGGAAGAACAATACATTTACTGAGATTAAAGACGCCCAGAAATGAATTTTACTTAGTAGTGGTGGATACATGTTACCTGTCCACTTGGGTACCCAGTAATAGAATGCTGCAATGATTGCGAACAATGAACCGGTTACCAATACATAATGGAAATGCGCTACTACGAAATAAGTATCATGGTATTGGAAATCAACAGGAGTAAGGCCAAGCATTAAACCTGTGAAACCACCAATGGTGAACATGAATACAAATGCAATCGCCCATAACATTGGAATTTCAAATGTCATAGAGCCTTTCCACATGGTTGCTGTCCAGTTAAAGACTTTAACCGCTGTTGGAACCGCAATCATTACCGTTGCATACATAAAGTACAACTCACCGGCGACAGGCATACCAACAGTAAACATGTGGTGTGCCCATACGATGAATGACAAGAATGCGATGGCTGCAGTTGCATATACCATTGAGGCATAACCAAAGAGTTTCTTACGTGCAAACGTTGGAATGATCATTGAGACCACACCAAATGCGGGTAAGATCATGATATACACTTCAGGATGACCAAAGAACCAGAATACATGCTGGAACATAACCGGATCACCACCACCAGCAGCATCAAAGAACGATGTACCGAAGTATTTATCCGTCAACATCATCGTTACTACGCCAGCCAGTACAGGCATAACCGCAATAAGTAGGAATGCTGTGATTAACCATGTCCAGACAAACATTGGCATTTTCATTAATGTCATGCCAGGAGCACGCATATTAAGAATCGTTGCAATGATGTTGATAGAACCCATGATGGATGAGAAACCTAACAGATGCACAGCAAAGACGAAGAACGCTAATTTACCGTATTGACCAGAGAGTGGCTCATAAAAAGTCCAACCAAAAGCCGGACCTTGACCTGCCATGAAATCACCACCCATGAACATTGGTGCAACTAAAAGAATAGCTGCGCCTGGAAGAATCCAGAAGCTCCAGTTGTTCATACGAGGCAATGCCATATCCGGTGCACCGATCATCATCGGAATTAACCAGTTAGCAAGACCCACCATGGCCGGCATGATGGCACCGAATACCATGATTAAACCATGCATGGTTGTCATCATATTAAAGAAGTTAGGATCTACTACCTGCATGCCTGGATACATAAGTTCCGAACGGATAACCATAGCCATGGAACCGCCGAGTAACAGCATGATGAAAGAGAACCATAAATATAAAGTACCAATATCTTTGTGATTAGTTGTAAACAACCAACGTGTGATACCAGTAGGCGCTGCGTGATGTTCGCTCATTTTTTTATCCTCCGCCTATTGTGAAACTTGTGATGGTTGAACAATGTCGCCCATGTTATTACCCCAGGCATTACGTTCGTACGTAACAACTGCTGCAATATCAAGTGCGGACAATCCCTGCTTGGCAAAAGCTGCCATAGCTGTATTGGGCTTACCATTGGCAACAATATTAATATGAGCTGCAACTGGACCTGTTATAATTTTGCTTCCAACTAATGCAGGGAATGGACCCGTGCCTTCACCGTTAGCACCATGACAGAAGAAACAACTTTTCTTATAGACCGCTTGACCTTTCGCCATTAACTCAGCTTTTGTATAGCTTTTGCCTGAAGCAGCAGCGGCTGCAGCAGCGGCTTTAGAAGCATCACCTTTTGCAGCTAATGCCCATTGTTTGTAGCCTTCAACACTTTTCACTTCAACAACGATAGGCATGAAACCATGGTCTTTACCACAAAGCTCAGCACACTGGCCGCGGTAAACACCTTCTTTTTCTGCCTGGAACCAGCTTTCATTAATGAAACCTGGAATCGCATCGCGTTTAATCGCAAGTTCAGGAACCCACCATGAGTGAATAACATCAGATGCTGTCGTAAGAATTCGCACTTTTTTACCAACAGGAACAACAATGCGTTTATCCACATCTAATAAGTAGTGTTCAGGAAACTCTTTATTTGCACCTAATTGGCGAGCATCATTACTTTCTTTAGATAAAGAGCTGAAGAAACGAATACCTTTTGAATCACCCACTTTATCGTCGATGTAATCGTATTCCCACTTCCACTGCCAACCTGTCGCTTTAATCGTCAGATCAGAGTTTGTGGTGTCTTCATACTCTAATAATGTTTTGGTTGCAGGAACTGCAATTGCAACAAGGATAATTAAAGGGATTGATGTCCAAACCACTTCAATTGTTGTGTTTTCATGAAAGTGAGCAGGTTTTGCTCCCTTGGATTTACGGTGGAATATGATTGACCATATGATTACACCGAATACAAGAACACCCGCGACAACACAAATCCAGAGAACGAGCATATGAAGGTCATACATTTGTTGACCTACATTAGACACACTCTCCGTCATGTTCAGTGTGGAGTATTCTGCAAATGCCATTGCTGGCCCAAATAGAAACGCAGTCAATAATAACCTGCCCAACTTTTTGGTTACTTTGCTTACCGACATACCTTTACCTCTCAGGTTAGGATACTTACAAAAGTGATATTTAATTTTTATATTTATTTTATTAACTATGCTTGTTTTAATTTATTGCTTTTATTTAAAACAAACACAGGAAATTCTTTTTTTATTATTATATTTATGTAAAAATTTACATAAGTAACTTTATGTAAAAAGTTTATCGGGTGCATCCTAAAACATCTCTGCTATGCACCGCAATACAAAAGATAAAATGACCTTATAACAAACAGATATAAAAGAATATTAGAATATAATTATTTTCTTTAGCTCTATTATTACAGCTTTAAACGCACTTTTTCTTTAGCTATAACCATATAAAATTATGGAGAATAGTACAATTACTTTTTTATACTAAGTCTATTGATTAGACTTTTCTTATTTATATGGTGCATGCTGCAATGATCACTTTGATTTGATTGGAAGGGAACAGAACCAAGGAAAGGAATATCATTAAGATAATGTTTTAATGTTGAAATATTTTTATCGGCAGAAGAAAACGCGTTATCGACATGATTTGCAATCCAACCGGCAATGGGTATACCCGATTGTCGAAGCGCTTGCGCAGTTAACAAAGCATGATTTAAACAACCCAGGCGTAAACCCACTACTAATATAACAGGTAACCCTAATATCTCGGCTAAGTCTGCTACCGTCGTGTGACAGCTGATTGGTGCGTACCAGCCACCAACACCCTCAACAATAACTACATCTGAAATTTCTTGTAACCTAGAAAAATGTTTTTGAATATCATCAATATTAATTTCAACACCCGCTTGTTCTGCTGCAAGGTGAGGTGAAACAGGCGGTTCAAAAACATAAGGGTTAATATTTTTATAATCAGAACTAACATTGGATGCCTGAATTAAAGATAAAGCATCTTCATTTTTTAAAACACCATCAACAATCTTTGCACCACTTGCAATAGGCTTCATACCCGTTACTTGCAGGCCTTCTTCAACAAGAAGTTTAATAAGCAAAGAACTCACAAAGGTCTTGCCAATTTCAGTATCCGTACCTGTAATAAAAAATCCAGACATTAAAATCTCAACGTAAAAGTTTAAATATAGTCTATGATAATAACATTAAAGCGATATCCCAAGCACCCTCCATAACCATAAGGGCATTAAAAATCAACCATCAGGAAAAACAACTCTGCGTTATGTTTGGCGATGAACTTGCTGACTATCACTTTGGCGAACAACATCCCTTTGGCCCAAAACGATACTGGGCATTTAAAAAAGAATTTGAACAGCGGGGTTTAAATAAAAAAGTTATTTTATCTAATCCACAACAAGCAACCGAAGAGCAACTCGCGTTATTTCATACCCAGGACTACATTGATAAAGTTAAAACACTTTCTGAAAAAGGTGAAGGCTATCTCGACTGTGGAGACACTCCTGCAATCAAGGGAATCTATGAACCTGCCCGCACCGTTGTAGGAACCACTCTCAAAGCAATTGATCTTATTATGAAGGGCGACTGCCACTTTGCCTTCACACCAATAGCTGGTTTACACCATGCCACACGCGAAAGTGCTGCCGGATTTTGTGTATTTAATGACTGCGGCATAGCAATCGAGTATTTACGTAAAGGATATAACCTGCAACGTATCGCCTACATTGATATTGATGCCCATCATGGCGATGGTGTGTTTTATGAGTTTGAAGAAGATCCTGTTCTTTGTTTTGTTGACTTTCATCAAGACGGAACCACTCTTTACCCTGGCACCGGTTTTATAAATGAAACAGGAAAAGGTAAAGCTATAGGTACAAAACTTAATATCCCCTTACCACCAAACAGCACCGACGAAATGGCAAAAGCACTTTGGAAAAATACCGAAGCTTTTATAGACAAATTTAAACCTGAATTTATTTTATTACAATGTGGTGCAGACAGTTTAGCCGGTGATCCTATTACCCAGCTTAATCTTACTTCTGGTTTTCATGCCTTCGTAACTTCTCGATTAGTATTATTAGCAAACAAACATTGTGAAAGAAAATTACTTGCAATGGGGGGCGGAGGTTATAACTTAGATAATATTAAAACAGCTTGGAATGATGTGATTGAAAGCCTAATATAAATAGAGTGTTCTGCTTTTTATGTTGTTAAGAATATAAATTTACTTGATATGTAATTGATTTTATTTACAAAAACGAACATATTTACTAACCATTAATAAAACAATAGGCAGATTCTGTCTAATAAGGTAAAAGACAGAATCTGCCTAAATAACTGTTA
This sequence comes from Gammaproteobacteria bacterium, assembly GCA_030594815.1. Classification (GTDB taxonomy): domain Bacteria; phylum Pseudomonadota; class Gammaproteobacteria; order UBA6429; family Thiohalophilaceae; genus JAGLTQ01. The sequence goes on along the minus strand of JAUVEN010000002.1, from coordinate 50,657 downwards.
GGGCTTCAACTTGACAAATCCGCATATGTACATACAATGTACATATGATTGAGTTCGAATGGAATCCAACCAAAGCAATATCAAATAAAAAGAAACATGATGTTTCTTTCGAAGAAGCCCAATCGGTGTTTTATGATGATTTTGCCGTTCAATTCTATGATGAAGAAAATTCCGAAATAGAAGATCGCTTTCTCATGCTTGGCCTTAGTAACGAATCTAAATTATTACTTGTGTGTCACTGCGAAAAAGAAGAAGGAAATATAATTCGAATCATATCTGCTCGTAAAGCAACAAAAAATGAAAGTAAGCTATATAAAGGTGGCTCATTATGAAAAAAGAATATGACTTATCTAATATGAAATCGCGTAAAAATCCTTACGCATCTAAACTTAAAAAGCCAGTAACTATTCGTTTAAGCGAAGATGTTATTGATTACTTCAAAGGCATGGCTAAAGACTCTGGTGTTCCTTACCAAAGTTTAATTAATTTATATCTTAGAGACTGTGTTTCCCACCATAGAAAAGTTGATATCTCATGGAATTCAAAGCCCTAACAAGACGTTCAAATCGGACTTTTTAAAAGAGGCGCTCTCGCTTCTCTTTTAAAAACCCGCTTAACCATAACGTTAGGCTATAAAAAAATTGGAGTAAGTAATTGGAAATTTGGTTAGTAGCATTCATCGGTGGAATATCAGGTTCAGTATTTATGGATATTACCGAAGTACAATTGTCTAAACATGGCATTAGCAGTGGAGTTAAAGGCGCATATATAGGGCGTTGGTTTTATGGAATACTTGGTGGTGTTTTTATGCATAAAGATATTGCTAAAACAAAACCAATAAATAATGAAGCTCGTATTGGTCTACTTTTTCATTTTATAGTTGGTGGTGGTGCCGTAGCTCTTTTATATCCTGTATTCCTTATTATTATTGGGTTTGAAACAATATCTAATCATTTATTGCTTAGTTCTATTTTTGGTCTTCTTACTGGTGTTTTTCCTTGGTTTATTTTAATGCCTTCTTTTGGCTGGGGTATGTTTGGAACTAAAGCTCCTGCTGGCTCTAAACCTATAATTTCGCCTATTATTTCACATATAGCGTTTGGGCTTGGTATTGGTGCAACATTCATGCTTTATTATGAAATTATCGCCTAACAAGCGACTGTGGTGTCAACCCCGTTAATTAGTCCACTATAAGCCCCATTCAACCTGATCTCTTACCATCGCATTTAAGATCGTTATAAACTTTCTCATACATGCGGTTATCGCGACCTTCTTATGTTTACCTTGCGCCACTAATCGTTTGTAAAAACATTTAATAACGGGATTACATTGTGTTGCACTTAATGTGGCCATGTATAAAACCGTTCGTACATTTGCACGACCACCTTGCACTCGACTTTTACCTCGTAACTTTCCACTATCTCGGTTAATCGGTGCAACACTCACTAAAGCGGCAACCTGATTCTTGTTTAAATCACCCAGCTCAGGTAAGTCTGCAAGTAACGTATAAACTAAAGTATCACCAACTCCGGGGACACTCTTAAGTATCATTTGTTTTTCTGTCCAAACGGCCTGGTCTTCAACATGCTTTGCTAATCGTTTTTCGATGCGTTCTATTTTCAGATCTAAACAACGCAAGATACGTTTACATGAAAGTTCTAACGCTTTGCCGATTGTTTTAATTCGATTCAATTCTTGAGTCCGTAATCCCATAAGCTGGCGTCGTCTTGCAATTAAACCTGTGATGGCAATGAGGTTTTTACTTTTACGAGGTGTTATCTGTGGCTTTGTCATGATGCCAAATAAAGCAATAATACGTGCATCAATTTTATCTGTCTTAGCCAGTTGGTTAAGGGCTCCTGCAAATCGTCGAACGAGTAACGACTTCACAATACACACGGGGATATGTTTTGTGTAGATGGCTTCGGCTAAGTTAAATTCATAGCGTCCTGTAGCCTCCATCACTAATCGTTCAATATCATAATGTGCATGACGTTTGAGTATTCGTTTTATTCCTGCTTCGGTATTTTCTTCTTGCCAATGAATCTCTTTTTCATGAATGTAGATATCTAAGTTGGCTTTGCCAACATCAACACCGACATTTATACGTGTTTTACTCTTTTTTAGGTTTGTCATTTGGACTCTTCCTTGCTAAATTCGAGCTTGAAGCTCATTCGACTGTTCGAGTTAATAAAACGGGTCGGTTCAGCGTTAACGATCTTTTAGATCGGAAAGTCATCGAACTACTCAACCGGTAACTTGCTGTTACAGGTTACGGGCTTCACCTTACATTAATTGGGTGGTGGATTGGGATGATTGAACCATACAAGCAAGTCAAGATCGCTCGCTACCACTCGCTGGGACTTTTAAAAAAAGGCGCTCTACTTTTGGTTTCCGGTGAGCAGCGCGTTAGCACACCCAAAGGAAAAAATACGAAACAGGCATCATTGAAAACATAATTTTTATTTTTATAAAACTTAAATTTGTAACAAAACAATGTCATTTATATCGATAGAAACTTAAGAATTTCACTGATAGTTAACGCCTATCAATAATATAGAATCAAACGATTATAACAATCAAAATACATTGGCTAATATTGACTCATCGAAATAGTTAACTCTAAAGGTGAGTAAAATGGAAAACATCGAAGCAGCAACAATCACGTTCCCACAATTGAATAAACCTGCCCCTTCTTTTGAGGCAAAAACAACGCATGGTGTTAAAAAACTATCTGACTATAAAGGCAGATGGCTTGTTTTATTTTCACACCCAGCAGATTTTACGCCTGTTTGTACAACAGAATTCATGGCTTTTGCTAAGTACCATGAAGAGTTTTTGGCTGTTGGCGCAGACTTGCTAGGTTTATCTATTGATAGCCTTTACAGCCATGTAGCATGGGTACGAAATATAAAAGAGAAATTTGGTGTGGACATTAAATTTCCTATTATTGAAGATTTATCAATGTCAGTGGCGAAATCATACGGCATGATTCATCCAGGTGCAGCGGATACGTCAGCTGTTCGCTCAACATTCATTATTGATCCAAATGGTGTATTAAGAGCAATGGTTTACTATCCAATGACCAATGGACGTTCAATCCCTGAGTTCTTGCGTATTATTAAAGCATTACAGGCATCAGATGAGCATAAGATTGCAACACCAGAAGGCTGGCAACCAGGTGAGAAGGTAATCGTTCCTCCGCCTCAAGATGCTAATGCCGCGGAAGCTCGTATGAACGAAGACTATGAGTGTACAGACTGGTACTTCTGTAAAAAAGATCTGTAATAGGCTAAAGTAATTTTTACTAGTCCTCTTAATCCAGTTGCCCTAAGTGATGTTATTTGGGGCAGCCGGTTACACTTAAATATTAGAGTAATAATATAAATTAACGGGAGAGAATAATGTCAAACGAAGGTTACCACGAACCCCTTGAAGAACTTTCTGATGAAACACGAGACATGCATCGAGCTATTACTTCATTAATGGAAGAATTAGAAGCAGTTGATTGGTACAACCAAAGAGTTGATGCATGTAAAGATGATGAACTAAGAGCAATACTTGCACACAACCGTGATGAAGAAAAAGAACATGCCGCCATGGTTTTAGAATGGATACGAAGAAAAGATCCAGCTATGGATAAAGAATTAAAAGATTATCTGTTTACTGAAAAGCCAATCGCACATAAATAGGCAAGGCCTATTTTACGAGAGAGAATAATGTCAGAGATATTAAGTAATGTTCTTATAGAAGCGATCAATGATGAATACAAAGCACGAGCAACATATCGTCTTGTTATAAGCCAGTTTGGTGAAATACGGCCCTTCATCAATATCGTAGAAGCCGAAAGTCGGCATATCGAAGCATTATTACCGCTGTTTGAAAAATATGATGTCACTGTGCCCGAAGATGATTGGGAGTCACGTATAGAATTACCCTCATCGATACTTGAAGCTTGTCGCGTAGGAGTTGAAGCTGAAATCGAAAATGCTGAAATGTATAACAGGTTACTTGAATCAACAATAGAATACCCGGATGTTCAAGAGGTACTCATACAATTACAAAGAGCTTCAAAAGAAAACCATCTTCCTGCCTTTCAACGATGTGTCGAAAGAGAAGATAACCCGGGTGATGGACGAAGGTTACATCGTCGTCGCAGCCAACACTTTAAATAAATTTTTAATATGGAAAATACTTTTTGGACAGCTCTTGCTACCAGTTTATTAGCAGCCATTGTCACCTCGGTAGGCATATATACAATACGTAATTTTGTCGGCTGGGGGCAGCGTAACAGTACATATTTTATGTGTTTCGCCGCAGGAGTTCTTATATCCGCATCATTTCTTCATATTATCCCGAAATCTTTTTCAATGAATCCCCATGCTCCGACCTATCTGCTGGTAGGGTTTTTTAGCTTACATTTATTTAATCGCTTTATTACAGCATTCGTATGTCAAAAAAATCCGGAAAAAGAGCAATATGGTATCGCGCTGGTGCCAATGATAGGCATCGGCATTCATTCACTCTTAGATGGCTTTGTTTATTCGATTGCTTTTACGGTAAGTATTTTTACTGGATTTCTTGCAACTGCAGGGATGGTATTACATGAATTTCCTGAAGGTATCATCATATATCTATTATTATTGAAAGGCGGATTTAAAGAACGAAACGCTATGATTCTGGCTTTTCTTTCAGCTGCTTTAACGACTCCGCTTGGTATGCTGATCTCATACCCCATCATAAGTGAAATTGATAAACCAACTTTGGGAGCTTTATTAGCACTGTCCGCTGGTGCACTGGTCTATGTCGGTGCAACGCACCTTTTACCTAAAGCAGAACAGGAACATAAGAAATACAGTTTTGTTGCATTGAGTGGTGGTGTTCTGGTTGCCATAATAATCGTTTTATCAAAGCCTTAGATTAGTTATGAAACGAAGCTCGTATCACTGAAGGCTATGAGTGTACAGGCAGGTATTTCTGCACAAAGGAGCTGTAAGAAGTTGGAAGTAATTTCTAACAATCACGTCAACTTGGGCTGCCTAAAACTGCGCCGCTTCGCTTCGCAGCTTCAGGCAGCCAGTTACGCAAAACGTTATAACCGAAAAATTAATTGAGAGATTAAGCTACAATTTCATGTACATTTAAGCATCAAAATATATTACGTAATTTAACAACTAATAGGCGTTTTCTATCATGAAGCAAATTACTAATTGGTCACCATTATATTTTCTTGCCGCCCTGGGTGCAGGTGGTATGGTTATTACCTTCTTTATGTTTCTTATGTTCTGGGTACCCCACACTGGTCAGCCTATTCCTGTTTTCAATGACTGGGTATCTTATTTTCAAATGACAAATATTGGCAATCAAGCACTTATTATTTTTGCCCTGGCAGGTATTATAATATTTGGCTATCTGCATTTTTGGTGGCTGCTTCTAAATTTCAAAAACTACCGTCAATACACTAAAAGTGGTGATGTTGAAAAAATTATAGGCACCAACGCCCATACTCAACTACTGGCGATGCCATTAGCCTATGCAATGAGTATTAATGTCAGTTTTCTTATTGCTGCGGTGTTTATTCCCGGACTATGGAATATCATTGAATGGCTGTTCCCTATTTCCATTATGATATTTGTTCTACTCGGTATATGGGCTAGCCGTATCTACCTGAGTTTCTTCGGCCATATTCTTGAGCATGGTAGTTTTGATAACAGCAGTAATAATTCACTTGCCCAACTATTACCGAGCTTTGCCTTTGTCATGATTGGTGTTGGCCTTTCTGCTCCCGCTGCATTGAGCAATAATAAAATGGTCATCGCAATTAGCTGTATATTAGCGCTATTCTTCATTACGACCGCTTTACTTCTTGGCCTAATAAAATTAATTATTGGCATGAATGATATGTTTAAGGAAGGTGCATCACTGGCTTCACTACCTACTCTTTGGGTAATTATCCCAATATTAACTACGGCAGCTATCGCCATATTGCGTGTAAAACATGGTCTACATACGCTGGAACTTAGCCACGCTGGATCAAACTTTATTTTACTAGTCACTGTTTTCTCTCTGCAAATCATGTTTGTACTTATGGGCCTGGCAGTCATGAAACGGATGAACTATTTCAAATTACTACTCGATAGAAAGGAAAATTCTCCAGTAGTCTTTGCTTTGATCTGTCCTGGTGTTGCATTAGTAGTCTCAGGACATTTCTTTATAAATAACGCGATGGTAGCTAGCGGAATCATTAGTAAATTTGATGTTGTGTATGTAGGGCTTTCATTCTTTTTAATTGTTCTGCAATTAATGACAGGTTGGTTATTAGTCAGGCTTGCCCGTGACCATTTTAAATAGATGGTGATAATATTTGTGAACAACCAATAAGTGTATAACAACAGCATTAAGCCGTTTTCTTATTACTCAATGTAACTTCTGAAAAGTGGTGCTGTGCTCTTCTTTTTGCAAGTCTCTTGTTTAAGTCACTAGAAATCTATAAATATTAATAATAGGAATTAACAATCAAACATATAGAATTAAACGATTATACGAATCAATAAATCTTGCTTACGATATGACTCATTAAACAGTTAACCCTAAAGGTGAGCAAAATGGAAAATATCGAAGAAGCAACAATCACATTCCCTCAATTAAATAAACCTGCCCCTGCTTTTGAGGCAAAAACAACACATGGTGTTAAAAAACTGTCTGACTATAAAGGTAGATGGCTAGTTTTATTTTCACACCCTGCTGATTTTACGCCTGTGTGTACAACAGAATTCATGGCTTTTGCTAAGCACCACGAAGAATTTCTTGATGTTGGAGCAGATTTACTTGGATTATCTATTGATAGTCTATACAGCCATGTAGCATGGGTACGAAATATAAAAGAGAAATTTGGTGTAGATATTAATTTCCCTATTATTGAAGATTTATCCATGTCCGTAGCAAAATCTTACGGCATGATTCATCCTGGAGCTGCCGATACATCAGCAGTTCGCTCAACATTCATCATTGATCCTGATGGTATATTAAGGGCGATGGTTTATTATCCAATGACTAACGGCCGTTCAATCCCTGAATTTTTGCGCATAATTAAAGCGCTACAGGCTTCGGATGAATATAAAGTTGCGACTCCAGAAGGATGGCAGCCTGGTGAAAAAGTTATTGTTCCACCACCACAAGATGCTAATGCCGCAGATACTCGTATGAATGAAGGTTATGAGTGTACTGACTGGTATTTCTGTAAAAAGGATTTGTAACAACTTCTTACTTTTCTTGTTCAACCAAACTGCTTAATCCACTGCAACCAGCAATGTCAATTAAGCAGTTTGGTTTCTTTAAGAATTAAAACTTTGAAAGTCTACAATTACTGTACTCTCAGTATTTTTTGCTTCTGCTACCCAGGCATGACCATACACAATTTCATGGCTAACTGGCACTAAACCATCCACTCGAAATTGTTCGTAGGCTTGAATCATTTTTTGTAATTTAGTTTTACCCGTAATGTTATGTGAACGACCTTGCATAACATTGTGTGCACCGATTTGTTTTAAATCGCGCATGACTGTTTTTACATCGTTATAGGTCACGGTTAACATTTCCATATCCATTACTGGATCTGCAAATCCACTCTGCATTAATGCATCACCAACATCATGCATATCTGCAAAGGCATTTACATGAGGTACTTCATCAACCTCAGCCCAGCTTTGACGCAGTTCTTTTAAAGAATCAGGACCAAAACTGCTGAACATTAACAATCCACCCGGTGCGAGCACTCGTTTAAATTCTTTAAATACTTTCGGTAAGTCCTGACACCACTGTAAAGTTAAACCAGATATCACTAATTCAACGCTGGCATCTGCAAATGGTAGATTTTCAACTTCAGCATGAACGTAATGAAATTGTTTATTCCAGCGTTGTTTAAAGCTACGTTTACCTTTAGCTTGTTTTAACATATTAAACGCTAGATCTAACCCAGTGATTTTTGCTTTAGGATAACGTGCAGCTAATAACTGACTCACAAAGCCCGTACCTGATCCTGCATCTAATATGCTGATAGGTTTCATAGACATTAAATCCATTCGCTCAACTAAGCGATCTGCCACTTCTTGTTGTAATACTGCAACCGCATCATAAGATGTTGCCGCTTTTTCAAATGCGGCACGCATTGCCTGCCTGTCAATCTCAGCAATCTCTAGTGGTTTATTTTCTTTACTGTTATTCATTAATAAAATTCTTTATTTTTTCTGCACAAAGTTCGGGGTTAGAGATAAACGGAGCATGGCCTGTTTTTTCTAAAATTATTTTTTCAAGATCAGGGAACATTTTTTCAAATTCTTTTTTAACTGATAATGGCACTAATGTATCTTTTTCACCTAAAATAACCATTGCAGGTATTTTGTTTTCACTTTCTCTTCTTAAATCTGTATCGCTTAAAATTTTCAAACCATTTTCTAATGCTTTAATATTGGGTTCGCCACGCTCATTCAGCTTACTGTTTAACTCTCGCAACTCATCTCTGGACAATTCGCTACCGCGTGTTTGCAAAGATAAAAATCGCTTTAATGTTTTTTTATAATCAGCCTTAAGATCATTTGAAAACCCATTAAACACGGATTGTTCCATAGCAAACTCCCAGTCTTGTTTTTTAGTGAAGCTTGGTGTTGTAGAAATAAACACAACATTTTCTAATTTAATATTTTTTCTTTTCAAAATATTAAGTGTTATCAAACCACCTAGTGACCAACCTATTAAGCTAACTGGCCTGCTTAAATCATTTATGTATTGTTCAACAACTTTCGTCATAGAATCCAGAGTAAAATTATTTTTTACATCTTTGCTATATCCAAATCCAGGAAGATCTATTGTGTGAGTTTGAAAGTCTTTCGAAAGTAATTCATTAAACTTACCCCATAGACCTCCGTGCATTCCCCAACCGTGTAATAACACGACATTATGACCGTGGCCTTTTACTTCGCTGTATATTTTAGAAAACACTAAATAATTCCAAACAGATTCAAACTAAAAAGTAGGATGGATCAAAAAACAAAGTGACGGAGCCATCATTTTTCGCATCTTTTGTTGGTTCCGTCATTTTATGACTTGAACCAACCTACATATTTTTAAAGTCCAGAGGTCATTTAATTGTAACTTCATTTAACATTGCTAATAATTTATCTACATGCTCTTCTGTATGGGTAGCAGAAAAAGTAACCCGCAAACGTGCCGTCCCTTCCGGCACAGTGGGCGGTCGAATTGCACTGATTAGTATGTTTTTTTCTAATAACTTTTCACTCCGGTTCAAGGTTTGTTCGCTTGCACCAATAATAATAGGTTGAATAGGTGTGATTGAGTCAATTAACTCAAATCCTAATTCACTTGCACCCTTTCTAAATTGACCAATCAAGCTTTGTAGTTTTTCTCGACGCCAGCTTTCTTCTGCTAAGATTTGTAAACTTTTACGTGTTGCAGCAGCGATAGCCGCCGGCATTGCAGTAGTAAAAATATAACTGCGAGATTTTTGAATTAACGTCTCAATTAATTCTTCACTTCCTGCAACAAAAGCACCTGCTGTACCGAAGGATTTTCCTAGTGTTCCTATTAAAGCAGGAACTTGTTTATTATCAAGCTCAAAGTGTTCAATGATACCTTTTCCCTTCTTACCTAAGACGCCAATACCATGAGCATCATCAATCATTAATGTGGCATTATTATTTTCAGCTAAATTAACTAACTCATTTAACGGAGCAAGATCACCGTCCATACTGAATACACCATCACTAATAATAAATTTATTAACAGCCTCAGAATCTATTAGACGCTGTTGTAAATTATTAGTATCGAGATGGGGATATCGAATTCGCTTTGCTCGTGATAGTAAAGCCGCATCTAATAAAGAGGCGTGATTCAATTTATCTTCAAATATTTCACTGTGGCGATCACATAAAGCGGAAACAACACCAAGATTTGCCATGTAACCTGTAGAAAATAACAAGGCGCGTTCAGAACCGATAAAAACTGCCAGCTCTTCTTCTAATGCATGGTGCTCAGCAGAATGACCTGAAACCAGATGGGCAGAACCGCTACCAACACCATATTTATCAGCCGCCTGTTTAAAACTTTTTATAACATCAGGATGATTTGCTAAACCAAGATAATCATTACTGCAAAAAGATAAAACTTTTTTGCCATTAATGATTGGTTCAACTGATTGTGGCGATTCTAAAACTTTACGAGTTCGATAAAGATGCTCAGTTTTACGCTGCTCAAGCTGTAAACCCAGTTTATCTAACATTATAAAATCAAAACCCAACGCAAAGGCGCAAAGGCGCAAAGGAACGCAGAGTTTTTAATGTAAAATAAATTGAGCTTCATAATTACGTGCCATTAAAAATAATTAAATACACAACACACCTTATTTTCTTGGCGAACTTTGCGTTCTTCGCGCCTTTGCGTTGAAATATTTTGATTTCGACTTTTAAATAGCCTTGATACCTAAGCGTTCAAACAACTGCATATCATCATTGGTTTCCGGGTTTGGTGTGGTTAATAATTTATCTCCATAAAAAATAGAGTTTGCACCAGCAAAGAAACACATGGCTTGCATTTCATCGCTCATTTTTTCCCGGCCCGCAGATAAACGCACATAGGATTTCGGCATCATGACTCGTGCAACAGCAACACTGCGAATAAATTCCAACGGATCCAGATCATCACCATTTTCCATTGGTGTTCCACTAACACGAACCAACATATTAATGGGTACACTTTCAGGATGTTGTGGTTGATTCGCAAGCTCCTGAAACAAACCAATACGATCACGACGACTTTCGCCCATTCCAACGATGCCACCACAACAGACATTCATGCCTGCGTTTCGAACACGTTGAATGGTGTCTAATCTGTCTTGATAAGTTCGTGTGGTAATCACTTCACCATAATATTCAGGCGACGTGTCGAGGTTATGATTGTAATAATCAAGTCCGGCTTCTTTTAGTTCTTCCGTTTGCTTGTCGCTCAACATGCCTAAGGTTACGCATGTTTCCATGCCCATCGCTTTAACTTCTTTTACCATTTCTATTACGGGGCCAAGATCTTTATCTTTAGGGCTACGCCATGCTGCTCCCATACAAAAACGGCTTGAACCATTATCTTTGGCTATTTTTGCTGCGGCAATGACCTCACTCAACGGCATCAACGGTTCATTTTCTAACTCGGTGTCATAACGCGCACTTTGAGGACAGTAACCACAGTCTTCTGAGCATTTACCCGTTTTAATGCTCAGCAGTGTACTAACCTGAACAGCATTAGCATCAAAATTTTTACGATGAATCGTTTGTGCTTCAAATATTAAATCGTTAAACGGCATATCATATAAGGCTGCAATATCATCAACCGTCCAGTCGTGACGCAACATATCATTTCGTTTTTCTATTTTGTCCATCATGACGCTCATGCCATATCTCCTTCACTTTTTGCTATTTCAATTTTTATTTCGATATCTTGCCAACTTTCTTTTTGACTTTTTATTAATTCCCAAATCGTCCAGGGAACAAGAACCAGGCCAACCACTCCGCCCATCAAAATCCAAAGCTCCCAGTCTGTACCAAAAAATGTTCCAATCGGAATGACAACACCTATCATGCCGTAATATCGATAAGCCGCTTGTTGCGTGTAATGTCCTACCAGCTCATTCGGATGATGACGCGCAATAATGTAAATCATAATTGAAAGGCCAAACCATAAAATAGGTGGCACAATCATGGCGATAAACATGAAGATCATAGACATTCGCTCATGTTCGCCAAGTAGGATAATAGGGGCAACGATCAAACCTGGCAGTAAAGACAGGAGATTGCCAAAATTAAATAACCGGGCAAACATTCGAGCATTTTTTGCAGGAATGATTTTAGTCTTTTCTATTATTTCATTTGCGTTAATTGAAGCTTCATTTGAAATTGTCATGGTTATTTCTTCAGTACTCAGGGGGTTATTCAGTTACAATTTGGTGCTTTTCACAGGAACGTGAATGATAAACACCTTAGATTAGGTGTCAACTGATATGGATGTCAATGATTTACAACTGGTTAAAAAATAACCTTTCCGGCCTGTTTTCAAAGCAATGCTTATTGTGTCTAAGTCCTACCAATAATAAGCACTTACTTTGCTCAGACTGTGAGAGAGATTTACCTGAGAACAAATCTTACTGTATTATTTGTGCGATTCCTTTTGCCACAACACAGCCTACTCAGGCTTCCCTTATTTGTGGCAAATGCCAAAAAAGCCCTCCATTTTATACAACGAGTCTAATTCCACATATTTACACATCGCCTCTAAAACAGCTCATTAGCAACTTAAAATTTCAGGGTAATCTCACTCATGCTCCATTGTTAGCTCAGAATTTTATTCGCTCTATCGAACACCGTAAAAATAACTTACCCGAATGTATAATTCCTGTTCCATTACATCCACAACGCCTGCGTGAACGAGGCTTTAATCAAGCTCTGGAATTAGCACGGATTATCGCCAGGAAACTCAATATTCCACTCGATTACGCACTTTGTCAGCGTAATAAAGCCACTCCATTTCAAAGTGGCCTTAGCGCAAAACAGCGCAAACAAAACCTGAAAAATGCATTTTGTGTAACAAAAAATCATTCATATAAACATGTCGCCATATTTGATGATGTTGTTACTACAGGCACAACCGTCAATGAACTTGCCAGGCAATTAAAACAAAGTGGTGTTGAAACAATAGAAGTGTGGGCGATCGCTCGAACGCCTAATAAAAATAACTAAAACTTTTAGTTTATTCCAAAATCTTCGTACGGATAACGAGAAGCCTGAGAGCAAGGCAAAAACTGACGAAAAAGCGGAATGTACACGAAGTACATGAGCATTTTGAGACAGTTTTTAACGCCGCTATCATGCTTCTCGTTATTCGTGCGGAGATTTTTAGAAGTTTAGGTAGAAATCTACGAAAGGCCCATTGAGCTCATAATCTGCTCCAGTATCAGCTGAATCAAGCTTAAATTGCTGATGCTGCCAACCACCTTGTAAGCCAAATCCTTTGCGCCATTCATATGAAACCTTGGCGCGATAATCAAAAACCTGACGCGTATTTGAATCAAGATGACTGCCCTCGATACCCGCAGACAAGCCCCGCAGTGGAAGCGCATACAATGCAGAAGCATGTAATAAAGGTAAGACTTCCTGAAAATGACCATTTCCTGCATTTTCAATAGAATTTGTAAAACCAGATAAATGACGTAACGTTACACCTAGATCAATATTCATATTTTTAGTTTCCAACGGATATGTCCAGGTCGCATCAAACTGAGCAAATTCCAGGGTAGTGCTATTTGATGAAGGAACTAATTGAAATGACTGATCAGAGTTTTGAATATTTGATAAATGATTAAACTTAAAATTAAGTAAGGACTCACTTTGCTCAGCAACAAGAACAGCAGAAAACAGCATTGCTATTAACGCTAAAAGTTTTCCTATGTTGTTGATATTCATGGCCATAAGTCAAAATAATAAAATTTAGTTAAAAAATAGCTCATCCGTAAGCAACTTAAACTTGTGGGGGATGATTGTTACGAAAATTATAGCTGAGAGACCGCGCTGAAACTAGTTAGTTGTTCTCACAATTGTGATTTTTTGTTAATTACCAAGGGCTGTTGATCTTCCATCTATTGTCTGATTTTGAGATTGTTTAGCCCTGCCTGCGTTATTTATTGCTATCAATGGAATGCATTGATACACAACAAATGCCTTGTCAGTACTAAACAATCTCAAAATCAGCCTAACATCTGAAAGATCAACAGCCCCTAGCTCTCAGGAAAACCAATTTCTTTCAATGCTGAAACCCTGTTGTTGGTAAACTTAACTAAACCCGCTTTTAAACTCCCTGTTTTCTGAGCACGCTGATATGCCTCGAGAGCTTCTTTATTTTTACCTGATTTTTCTAATGATATTGCTAAACCTAACCACCAGATGCCAACAGATGACTTTTCTTTGACGAGTCGCAAATAAATCGCAATTGCTTTTTTATGATTTTTAACTCGCTGGTACGTTGCAGCTAACAAAGCATGGTAATCAAGATCAACATCTAATGCTTTAGCACTGCTTTCCAGTACTTTTATTGCTAAGTATGGATTATTTTGTTCGAGTAATACGCGGGCATATAATTTTGCGAACAAGGAATAGGTTGGCACCACTCTTATGCCTTCGCGTAAAAGTTCAGCCGCCTCTACATAGCGTCCTGATTTAATATAAATTCCGGCTAACATTTCACGAGACTTCCGGTGCGGCGCATAAAGTGACAAAGCTTCACGTAAGTGTTCTTTACCTTGACGCATGCGACCTCGCTGTAATGCGAGGTAACCTTTTTTATATTCTATTTCTGCTTGCTGCTTATAATTAAGCGGGCGATGTTTTTTATTCAGTTTTATCGGAGTATCGTTTTCAACCTCTTCGGTGTCAACAACATTGTCCGTTTCAAGCACTTCTGCATACACTTGATTTGATGCAATATTATTTTTTGTTTTTATGCTTGTTTGCTTTTTAACCGATGTTTTTTTAATTACATTCTGTTTTCTTGCTTTAACATGTGTTTTTTTAGAATTTTTTACAACGACAGTTTTTTTATTTACGGCAGTAAGCAACTCATCCTTAAACTCTGATCTTTCCCAAAATAAATACGCGATAACCAAAACCAGTGCTAGCAAAATACTGATTAAAGCAACCATCTGGAAATTAAAATTTCTGGAAGCAGGACGAGTCTCCCAGGTAATATTTTCGCTTAAAGATTCTGACGTTTCTAAATCACGAGAACGACGTTTCTCGAGATCTTTTAACATTTGATTAATAAGACTCATGTCATCTCTGCTCTAACTTAACGAAGTAAAACAAAGGTGGTGAGAGAAACTACAAGCACCGCAGAAAAAACTGCGAACCAACCGGGTTTCTTTTTGTCCGCACTACGCAGCTGAGCATCTTCTGTATCTTTAATTGCAGCACGCATGTTTTTATTATCAACATACTTCGTGCCCTCACCATAAGCAGACATCATTGATTTATGCGAAAGAATATTTATTAAACGAGGTATACCACGGCTGGCTTTAAACAAACTGTTCATCGCTTTAACTTCAAACAGGTTTCCGCCTTTATAACCAGCGATACCTAAGCGATGTGTTAGATACAATTCCATTCCGTCTTTATCAATAGGTTTTAATTTATATGAGAAAGTGATGCGTTGTTTTAATTGGCGAACATTTTTTTCATTCAGTCGTTCATCAAGTTCTGGCTGACCAAATAAAACAACCTGTAATAATTTTTGCTTTTCTGTTTCCAGATTTGTTAGCAGACGTAAAGCTTCCATTGTTTCAACCGGCATTGCCTGCGCTTCATCGATACATAAAACAACATTCTTGCCATCTGCTGTTAATTCAAGTAAACGATTAGTGATCATTTTAAGCAATTGATGGTGACCATAGTGCCGGCTCATATCAA
This sequence comes from Gammaproteobacteria bacterium, assembly GCA_030594815.1. Lineage (GTDB taxonomy): Bacteria > Pseudomonadota > Gammaproteobacteria > UBA6429 > Thiohalophilaceae > JAGLTQ01. The sequence continues at coordinate 35,142 of JAUVEN010000002.1, read as the reverse complement.
GGCCAAGTTCATCTGCTACCGCGCTTTGCAAACCGTAAGGCGTCAACATTGGATTCGGGATATATGCTGTTACAAACCGATCTTCAACTGTATTTAATAACATGCGGCAAAGCATGGTTTTACCGGTACCCACTTCACCGGTAACTTTAATAAAACCTTCCCCCGTGCGTAACGCAACCAGTAATGTATTTAAAGCTTCTGAATAATGTCCGTGCGCATAGAAATAGCTCGTATCAGGAGTTATTGAAAAAGGTGCTTCTGTTAAACCAAAGTATTCTTGATACATACTCGTTATATTACCCGCATAATATTTACTATTGCATTCTTACTTGTTTAAAACGTGATTTCGCACGATTCACTTGTGCAGCCATTTGTTGCTCACTATCAATCACAATGGGCTTTAACAAAATAACCAGTTCACTTTTTACCGAGATTTCCTGTCTATGCGTGAATAACTCACCCAATAGCGGAATGTCACCGAGCAAAGGAACTTTTGATACATTTTCATCAATTCTGTTTTGCATCAAGCCACCAATAATAACAACCTGACCACTTCTGGCGCGAATAATACTATCTGACTCACGTATTGTGCTTACTGCTAAAGGGACACTTAATGCTGTGTCAGAAGCGACACTAATATCTTTAATCTTTTCAGAAACGGCGCTCACTGAAGGATGTACATGTAAAATTATTTCACCACTCTCACTGATTTGTGGAATGACATCTAATGCGACACCAGAAAAGAAAGGGGTTAACTCTACATTACTTGATGTTGATGCTGTTGCCGTTGTTGTGCTGGTATTAGTTTCCACATCTGTAATAAAGAATTCATCTTTACCGACTTTAATAACTGCCTTTTGATTATTAACAGTAGATATTTGTGGACTGGATAAAACCTGTACATCACCCTGAGTTTTTAACAATTCAATAAAGGCAGTAAAATCAGAGCCTATATTTAATGCCGCTGTAAACATGCCACCAAATGCTGAAGTAGCGGTACCTACGGGTAGCGTTAACGAGGCAGGATTTAAATCGCCGGTATTACCAGCAATACCGGTCACACCTGAACCACCAAAAATACTACCACCACCTGTTTGACCAAGCAGTGCGCTGCTACTTCCCGATTCGGCTAACTTTGCCCAGTTAATGCCGGTTTGGAAACGTTCACTCAATTCTACTTCAAGAATTTTAGCCTCGATTATCACCTGACGCTGAACGAAGCTTTGTGTTTTATTTATATATTTTTCTACTGCACGTAATTCATACGGCATTGCACGTACAACAACCATACCGGATTGTGGGCTAACAACGACATTTCGACCTTCTTTATTGCCAACAAGTGCGGTTAAACTTTGTTTTAATTCAGCCCAAAAATCTGATTTGCTCTCAGTACTAAGATTAGTTCCGGAAATACTTTGTGAGGTGCTTGCAGTTGTACCGGTACCACTTATAGATTCAGTAACTTGTCCGGAACTGACACTCATTTTTGAACCACCGCTACGATTTACATTAAGGTAGTTCATGGTAAATATGCGCGTACGCATCGTGTTTGGAAATACACTATAACCCGTTTTGGTTTTCTCAAAATCATAGCCATACACATCACGTACAACTTCCATGACTTCGCCAACATTTACATTTTTTAAATCAAGAGTAATACGACCTCTTACTTTTGGATGTAAAACCATGTTGTGATCACTGTCTTCAACCAGGCCCATAAAAAACTGTCTGACTTTTGCCCGGTGAACTTTAATATCGAAACGGGGTTCAACATCAATACTGCCTGCACCTGGTGCACTTAAATTAATATCGGGCAATAATGCAGAGGCTACTTCATCTTCAGACGCGATTTGTTCGGCTGATGTGGCTGTCGGTTGACTGCTATCAAAGGCATCACTGATCATTTGATCCAGAGCACTGACATCCTTCGTTTCGGGTTGACTGGCACAAGCACTCAACAACATGCATACCATGCCAACTGTCATCCAATGAATTGTATTGTTACTTTTTTTCAAACTACTCTCCGCCTAATCTTTAAGTATAAAGATAGTCAAATAAATTATATCCAGCCTACTGTAGGCTTTTTTTACCGTCTCACAATTTTCTTCGAAATACTCGAAATTAGCCTTACAGTAAAAACTTTACCCTTCTTTTTTAACTTTACTGAAGAAGGATAGATGGCAATTACTTTTGCACCATTCACTGTATCTCCAGCTTCAACTGAGCGATCATTTATTATCGCGGAACGACGCGTTGGCGATATACGAACCGAAGATAATGAAAAATATATTCTTGCCGCTGCTTTTAGTCCACCTGGTAAAACCAAACGATAACCCGGCGGACGTGTTGGATCATCTAACTGGGCTTTTACTGTCATTGATGCAAAAGAAATCATCAACATAAATAAGCTGAATAATAACGTCTTTAGCTTAAACACCAATCCAACCCTCATGGAAACTTAATGTGTGTACTGTGATTACTATTTTAGACACCGGATATTTGTCGACATTTAATTCCAGTACATCCCAGTAAAAATTCCACGGCAAGTCATCTAATGCTTTGAGATATTTTAAAGTACTTAAATAAGAACCTTTAAACTCAATTTGCATTCCATGGCGATAAATACCCAAAGCTTCTGCTTGCTCACCTTCTTTTGCTTTTATTGGTGACAAAGGTTCAGCACCTAAACTTTGCACTCGTTGCAATTTTAAATCTGTATTTTGCGCGAGGACCAATTCCAATACTTTGGCCATTTGTCTGGGTTCAATTAAACCATGCATTTTTTCTTTTAACTGAACATTTAAATTTTCAATCTGTTCATCAAGTAATTTAATTTTTAGCTTTTCCTGGAAATCAGGATCACGAGTTCTTTTACTTTTTAAAATGATGATTTGACTTTCAAGTTGCGTTGTTTGTGTTCGCAAACTTACAATTTGCTTATCAACAACATCGTATTGCTGATTAAGAGGTGAAATAAGTAACTCAACAAAAACAATAATTATCGCTACAACAGACAAAAGCATAACGAAAAGTCGTTCGCGCTCATTTAAAGCATCAAACTTTGCAAATAATGGCTGTAATTGTGTCTTTAAACTCATTACGGCGCAGCCTCATCCGTATTTTTATTTTGCAAACTAAAGTTAAGCCACTGTTTTTTATTTTCTTCCCGAGTCATTACTAAACTTTGAAAATCGGTACCAGCGAATGCTTTTTCTGCGGATAAACGTTGTAAGTATTTAGGCAATAATTTCGCTTCAGATGTTGTGCCTTGCAAAGAAATATTTGTACCGCCTCCAGCAATGCGAATTTGTGTTAACCATAAACCTTCTATGCGTTGTCTAGCCAAGCCACTAACATGTTCAATAAATCCTTTGGTATTACCAAATTCATCACGGCTTAAAATCCCAACCACCTTTTGCTTATTAGATAGCTCTTTTGTTTTATCAGTAATTCGTTTTGCCAGGGCTGCATCTTTTTTTCTTAAGGAAAGTTCAGCTTGTATTTTTTGTAACTCAGCCATGGCTACTTTTTGATTTTTCTGCTTTTCAACCAGGCTGACTTGATGCTGTTGCAACTGAAAATATCTAAAACCAGCAGCGGCTGAAAATACAATAAGTAAGATAATGCTCAGCTGCGTTAACATTAACGCCGAATAATTTAGCTTTACCTTCTTTAATTCGTCCTGGTATAAATTTACTTGTTGCGTACTCATGCAGCTTCGCCTTGCCCTTGTTGCTGGCTTAATGAAGCGTGCTCTTCTGAAGTTGATTCTTTTAATGCTGCACCAATTGCAAAAAAACAATTTGCCTGCTCTGCATCACTCATTGGTGTCCGCACATCAAGTACGGCATTTAAATCAAGTAAACGCACTTGTAAGCCAAGCGCACCAGCCAGATATTTAACTACACCAGGAATTTCATAGGGTAATGGAGCTATAACCAGACTGTTTATTGCAGGTTTTGCAAAATGACTTTCATAATAATCGAGTGAACGTTGTACCTCTAAAATAATCGCATCGAGTGAACGTTGCTGGTCAGGTGACATACCTTGTTCTAACGATAAACCATCTGCTTCGTTTGGATCTTCACCTAGAATAGAACCTGCAGTAGCAACAGTGGAAAGTGATGAATAACCAACATCAATATTACGTGCTAAATAAAGCGTTGAATCTTGTGTTAACGTCATTACACCATTGTTTGCATCAAGTTTTAACAATGCAACGCCTTGCTGATCTTCTGGTAACAAGGCCGCAATATTACGCATCACTAACTCGGCAATATCAATACTTTCTACTTCAAGGTTTTGTTCTTCTAAAAGTTGAATGCGTTTCTTTAATAGCTCTTTTTCTGCAGCAGTTACATACACTAACGGGGTACGGCCACGTTCTTTCTGTCCCGGTATTTCAAATACATCAACTATGGCATTATTAACATCGAAAGAAAGGCTATCTTTTATGCGCCAGCGTACTGCCTGGCGAAGTTCATCATCGGCAACTTCTGGTTTTTCTAACATCACTAAAGTTGAATCTGCTGGCAACAAGGTTGTGACGACTGAAAAATCTTCACACTTATTCTTTTGTATAAACTGTTTTAGTGTGTTGCTGGTTTCTGCTTTATTCTCAATAGATAAATAGTGGAAGGATTGAAGGGTAGATGGCTGGCCGGCATTACGGAATATGCATGCGTGTGCAATACCTTCCTCAGAAAGTACTAATGCATTCGTTCCCTGACCGCGTTTTTTCTTTTTAAAGAAATTGAACACCCAGCCTCCGACTCAATTATTACATTAAGACACAAATATTTAACATTTGACTCTAGCTTTCATTCGTAAGCCTATGTTTTCTTAGAGATTATAGAATATTTTTTTCTGTTTGCCTACTCTCAATAGCACTCATAAAGTATGGGATTAAAGTGATCACCAATAACTGGCCACAATTCCAATAAAGAGGGCGGCTCCCAACCAATTATTGTTCAAAAAGGCGCTTATACATAAAGCTGGTTGGCGATACCGGATTAAATATTGATGGTAAATCATCAAGGCTGCCGCAATGGCTATCGCGACCGAGTAGGCCTCACCTAACTGCGCCTGTTCGCCTATCAAGTAAAGAGCAAAAAGCATCATCGCTTGCAGAATGCCTATAATGATGCGATCTGCATCACCAAAAAGAATGGCCGTTGATTTTACGCCAATTTTTAAATCATCCATGCGATCCGCCATCGCGTACATGGTGTCGTAAATGACCGCCCAAAGTACAGTGACAACATAGATAAGCCAGGCAATTTTCGGCACGCTATTGGTTTGTGCTGCAAAGGCCATAGGCACCGCCCAGCCAAATGCCATACCTAAAACGATCTGTGGCATATGTGTATAACGTTTCATAAACGGATAGATTCCCGCCAGCACCACACCACCTAGCGATAACAGAATGGTGAATGTATTCATAGTCAGCACAAGTATGAAAGCACCAAAACACAAAGCCATAAATAACAGCATCGCTTCATCAGCAGAGACTCTTCCCGCTGCAATGGGGCGATCTTTCGTTCTGTTTACCCGAGGATCAATTTCCCGATCAGCATAATCATTGATCACACATCCTGCAGAGCGCATTAAAATGACACCAAGAACAAACACCGTTAACACTCCAGGATGCGGCACACCTTCTGCGGCAATCCACAAGGCCCACAATGTTGGCCACAACAGTAAAAAAATACCTACGGGTTTATTTAAGCGAGCTAAAACAGCATATTGATATGCTCGTTGTCGAATATGTGGCCAGTTAATACCCTGTTTTAAATGGTTTTTCATGTTTGTATATTTTTCACTTAATTAAAATTGACGGTAAAAAAACTTCATTTACGAGCAATGGCTTTTTATGTAAATAAAAAACAGATCTCCGTCCCCAAACCGCATCCGGTGGATGGGTTAAACACTCTGTTGCACAACTAAACATACGTTGGCCTTTTTTTATTTCAGCAACTTCCAATTCATCACGTTGAATTTTCGGATCAGAAAATAAAATTTCGCCTAAAGGTCGATTACCTAACTTGCCAAGAAAACGCCGTGGCCCGGTTAATGTTTTACGTGGTAAAACACTGCGTGCAAACACCCACGGTTCGCCGCCGCAATAAAGTAAAACTTCTCGAATTAAAGCAAGGTGCTCAGGATGTGCACTTAAGCGAAGAGCTTCATTTAACATTGGCCGTTGCCATTGTTGGGATAATACTTCGACACGAAATTTTTTTGTGCAGTGCAGTAAAATTCGACGTGTTAATGATCCTTGCTCAAACAACCAGGGCGCAAGCTCAAGCGGTACGGAGTGACTCATTAACATATCGTGGCCACGCCATACTGGCTCTAAAACATGGTTGCCAAAATTGTTATGTATTATCGATTTCAATATGGTCTCAATTAAGCTGCAGCTTGTTTAATTACAATATATTAAACAGCAGCATATTTTGTTGCCCGCCCTATCCAGCGCTTTATTAACGGTTCAACCGCACCTGGAAAATGCTGGAAAATTTGATCGGCCATTTCTGCTACTGCTGGAATCAAATTTTGATCGCGTTGTAAATCAGCAATGCGCATTTGCATTAAACCTGTTTGCTTTATACCCAATACCTCTCCTGGCCCACGTAGTTCCAGATCTTTTCTGGCGATTTCAAAGCCATCATTAGTTTCACGCATAACCGCTAAGCGCTGCCTTGCAGTATCCGATAAAGTGCCATGATACATGAGTACGCAGGCACTTTCCTGTGAACCTCGACCAACCCGACCTCGCAATTGATGCAATTGCGCCAAACCTAATCGCTCTGCATTTTCGATAATCATTAGACTTGCATTGGGTACATCAACTCCGACTTCAATAACAGTAGTGGCGACCAGCAAATCAACTTCACCCGCCTTAAACGCAGCCATTACTTTTTCTTTTTGCTCTGCCTTCATACGTCCATGAACCAGCGCAACACGCACCTGGGTTAAAGCTTCAGCGAGCTTGTTAGCGGTATCTTCTGCTGCTTGTGCCTGTAAAGATTCTGACTCTTCAATTAATGTGCATACCCAATAAATTTGCCGACCTTCAGAGCAGGCTCGCTCTACTCTTTGCACAATCGCATCACGTTTTGATTCTGGTATAACAACCGTTTCGACAGGGATACGTCCTGGTGGCAGTTCATCAATCACAGAGCAATCTAAATCAGCATAAGCCGTCATTGCTAACGTTCGAGGAATTGGTGTTGCGGTCATTATGAGCTGATGGGGATGACCGTCTTGTTTGTTACCTTTTTCTCTTAACGCTAAGCGTTGGTGCACGCCAAAACGATGTTGTTCATCGACAACGATTAAACCCAATTTAAAAAACTCCACGCCTTCCTGAAATAAAGCGTGAGTACCAACAATAACCTGTCCTTCCGGGCTGCCAATTTTTTCGATCGCATCTCGTTTTGCGGCTGCTTTTAGTTTCCCCGATAACCACACAACATTGATGCCCAGAGGTTCCAGCCAGCTTTTAAAGTTTTGAAAATGTTGCTCTGCCAACAACTCAGTTGGCGCCATAATCGCGGCCTGATATCCAGACTCAATCGCTTTTAACATGGCCAAAGCAGCAACAACTGTTTTACCTGAACCTACATCGCCCTGAACTAAACGCTGCATTGGATAGTTATTTTCTAAATCAAAATTAATGTCTTGCACAACTTTTTCCTGTGCACCTGTTAACTTAAACGGCAAAGCTGATAAAAATTGATTTATTAAATTTGTTTTTTTAACCAGAGCGGGTGCGTTTTCTTTTTGCATCGCAACGCGTAATTGTCGCAAACTAAGATGATGCGCTAATAGTTCTTCAACAATTAAACTTTGTTGTGCTGGATGTTTCCCATCTGAGATGTCTTCTAATAGCGTGTCCACCGGTGGATTGTGAATATACAACAAGGCCTCTTTAATCGTTGGCCAGTGATTTTTTTCTAATAACTCAATAGGTATTAAACTTGGAAGTGTTAACTCATCTGATTTAAGTTTTGCGATGACTTGTGACATCACATTTCGCAAGGTTAATTGATGAACACCTTCCGTGGTGGGATAAATCGAGGACAGATTTTCATCTAATACAATATCTTCATTTTCTTTTATGAATTGGTATTCAGGATGAGCCATTTCAAAGCCCACTTTTCCTCGCCGAACCTCGCCGTAACATAAAAGCTTAGCACCACGTTTTAATTGATTTTTTTGCGCATTACTAAAATGAAAAAAACGTAAGCTGATAAAACCCGTGCCATCTGATAAACGTGTTAACAACATACGTCCACGCCCATACTTTATTTCACTTAATTGCACTTCACCTGTGATCTGGCATTCCATACCAGCTCTTAAAGAACCGATAGGATAAATGTGAGAACGATCCTGATAGCGTAACGGCAGATGGAAAAGTAAATCTTCCTGATTATGAATATCAAGACGTTGCAGTTTTTCTGCAACCTTAGGGCCAACACCTTTTAAATTTAAAAGTGAATTTGAATCTGTTGTAGTAGATTTCATTTTAAATATTAACCACAAAGGGCACGAAGAACACCAAGATTTCAATATTAAACTATAAGAATCACGGTGTTAACATAGGGCAAGGGCATACTTTGCTTAAACAAAACTAAGTTCTTACCCCTGTGCTCTTTGTTGGTTCCGTCATTTCATTCCTTGAACCCACCTACATGAAATTCGTAGGTTGGCTCAAGCGCAGTGGAGCCAACGATGCTTTTTGTTAAAACAAGATCAAAAGAATTTTTACTTCTACGTTCTTAGCACCTTTACGATGAATGCTCTTTGTTGGTTTAGTCATATAATCCCTTAAACCAACCTACAAAAAATTTCACATAACACAGTGGTTAATTTTTTGTTCTTCTTTGTGCCCTTTGTGGCTATTTATTATTCTAATTCCAATACCGCATCCATCTCAACTTGCGCATCTTTTGGTAATGATGCAACGCCAATCGCAGCACGAGCTGGATATGGTTCTGTGAAATATTCTGCCATCACTTCATTTACTGTAGGAAAATGACTTAAATCGGTTAAAAAAATATTTAATTTGGCAATATCTTTTAAATCACCACCCGCTGCCTGTGCAACCGCTTTTAAATTATCAAAGACGCGACGAATATTTACAGAAATATCACCCTCTACCATTTCCATTGTTTCTGGAATTAATGGGATCTGACCTGACATATAAACCGTGGTGCCAACTTTAATTGCTTGTGAATAAGTGCCAATTGCCTGTGGTGCTTTATCTGTTTTTATTATTTCCCGCGCCATCTTATTCTCCTGAATTTTTTTAATTATTATAAATGCTTAACACGGATAATGAGAGCGTGGAGAGCAAGGCAAAACCGATGAAAAAGCGGAGCCTACAATAAGTAGGTGAGCATTTTGAAGAGGTTTTCGCCGTACCCAACATTTCAATTATAAAATGGAGGGTAAACGCAGCTATCTGCGCTCTCATTATTCGTGCTGAGTATTTATTTGTTGATACGTTGGATTCTGATTACCTCTTCCATCTTTCGTAGCTCTCTCATAATCCTTGCAAGATGCTGTCTGTTTTCGACCATAACGGTAAAGCTTAAGGTTGAATGGGTACCATCGCGTTCTTCGATATTTACATTTTCAATATTCGCTTCCATACCGGCAATGGTTGATGCAACTCGAGCAAGTACACCTCGCCTACTGATTACCAGCAAGTTGATATCAATGGGGAAATCACCGTGAATATCATCTTCCCATTTAACATCTAACCATTTTTCAGGCTTGTCACGAAATTCTGCGACATTCTTACAATCCTGAGTATGGATAACAATACCACGACCTGCGGTAATAAAACCTAAAATGGGATCACCGGGAATGGGGCGGCAACATTTTGCGTAATTAATAACTGCACCTTCTGTCCCTTTTATTGCCAGCGGTTGTGACTTTAACTCTTTTTCATCATCACGGCCTGTGCGATCACCCATTTTTTTGCGAATTTGCGATAAGGCTAAAGCCACAACAATAGGAATATGATTACCAAGACCTAACGCGCAATACATATCACTAATACTTACAAAACCCTGTTCTTCACTCACTAGCTGAACTTCGTCTTCAGGAATAACATCAATCGAGGTGCCATGTACTGCAAGGCATTTGTTTAACAATCGTTTGCCCAGTTCTTCCGCTTCATCATGATGCAGCTGATGTAAATAATGACGAATATTGGTACGGGCTTTTGCTGTGAATACAAAATCCATCCAGATTGGATTGGGTGATGCGTTTGGAGCAGTAATAATTTCAACTGTTTGACCAGTTAATAGTTTTGTTCGCAGTGGAACTAACTGACGATCAACTTTTGCTGCAACACATTGATTACCCACATCGGTGTGTACGGCATATGCAAAATCTACCACGGTCGCACCGCGCGGCAGTTCCATAATTTCACCACCAGGTGTGAATACATAAACTTCATCCGGGAATAAATCAATTTTAACATTTTCCAAAAACTCTATTGAGTTGCCGGCATGTTGTTGTAGTTCTAATAAGTCATGCAACCAGCGGCGAGCCCTTACTTGTGCACTGTTACTCGCTGCCTCGTCATCATTTTTATATAACCAATGTGCTGCGATGCCTGCTTCTGCCACTCTGTCCATATCTTCGGTGCGAATTTGTACTTCAATAGCAACACCATAAGGACTAAATAAAACAGAATGTAATGATTGATAACCGTTCGATTTGGGAATCGCAATATAATCTTTAAACTTACCCGGCACTGGTTTATATAAATTATGTACCGCACCTAATACGCGATAACACATATCAACCGAGTTAACGACAATACGTAATGCATACACATCCATTACTTCACTGAAAGAAAGCTGCTTATTTTTCATCTTGTTATAGATACTAAAAAGATGTTTTTCCCGGCCAACTACACGGCCAACAAGACCTTCCTGGCGCATACGCTCTAAAATAGATTCTTCAAGCTTGCCAACTATTTCTTTACGATTGCCGCGTGCTTTTTTTACATTTTCATTGATTACTCGATACCGCTCTGGATACATAGCCAAAAAACCCAAATCTTCGAGTTCAAGGCGCATGCGATTCATACCCAGACGATGAGCAATCGGCGAATAAATTTCTAAGGTTTCTCGGGCAATACGACGACGTTTATCCGGGCGCATAATGCCCAGGGTGCGCATATTATGTAGTCGATCGGCAAGTTTAATGAGTATGACACGGATGTCTTTCACCATCGCCAGCATCATTTTGCGAAAGTTTTCTGCCTGGGCTTCGGCCTTACTGGCAAATTCTATGTGGGTAAGTTTACTGACGCCATCGACTAACTCGGCAACTTCTTCTCCGAAGCGCTTTTCAACCTGGTCTTTGGCAAAGGGAGTATCTTCAATAACGTCATGCAATATCGCGGAGATAATACTTTTCTGATCCATGTGCATTTCTGCAAGGATGCGGGCAACGGCTAAAGGGTGATAAATATAAGGTTCGCCAGTTTTTCGAAGCTGGCCATCATGCGCTTCTGCGCCAAAAAGGTAGGCTTGGTAGACTTCAGCCACTTGTTCCATCTCGAGATAAGTCTCGAGCATTTCACACAGGTGGCTTATTCGAAAGGCAGTTGGATCTTTTTGATATAGCGAGGCATTACCTTTATCAGGGTAATGTTTATTCTGCGCTGTTTCCTGTGATATCTGAGTCACTGCTGCCTGTGTCCCCACTTAATGCTGCTTTAATTGCTGCTGCCATATCAAGTGTATCAGATTCTTTCATTTCACCTGATTCTTCAGCACCGTCTTCAGTGTCAACTTCTGTAAACTGTCGTTTTTCAGCTGCTTCTGCTTCATCCAGAATCTGCTCGTCAATTAAACCTGCTGCGATTTCACGTAAAGCAATAACAGTAGGCTTATCATTTTCTGGATCAACAAGAGGATCTTTACCTTGTGCAAGTTGGCGTGCACGTCTCGAAGCTAATCTAACCAATTCAAAGCGGTTATCAACATTTTCAAGACAATCTTCAACAGTTACTCGAGCCATCTGGCAAATCTCCAAAAACAATAAAATAAACCCCAGCAAAGGGGAAAATCAAAAAAGGTCGGCAAGTATACCGATCAGATGCTGTTTAATCCAGCAACTCTTTTAATAAGGGCGCCAAACGCTGTGATTGCGCCCCATATCGATAACGGCGCGCTAAAACAATACTCTTTAATTCAATAAGGGCTTTATCAAAGTCATCATTAACAACCAAATAATCGTATTCTGAGTAATGGGATGTTTCACTTTTAGCATCACGCATCCGGCGCTGGATAATTTCATCACTGTCCTGACCACGGCCGCGTAAACGTTCTTCCAGAGCAGCTTGCGAGGGCGGCAAAATAAAAATATTGAGCGCGTAAGAAAGTTGTTTTCGAACCTGGGCGGCACCCTGCCAGTCAATTTCCAGAATAACGTCTTCACCTTGTTTGAGCTTGTCTTCGATATTCGCAATCGCTGTGCCATAAAAATTATCAAATACCTGTGCATGTTCTAAAAATGCACTTTCCCCAACCATGGCGACAAAGGACTCTTTATCAATAAAATTATAATCGATACCATCCTGTTCGCCCTCACGCATCACTCGTGTGGTGTGTGAAACCGAAACGCCGATATTTTCAGTTTGTTCTAATAACGCTTTAACCAGACTTGTTTTACCCGCTCCTGATGGTGCAGAAATAACAAATAATGTACCTAATGGGTCATTCATTTTTTAAACTCTTATTAATAATATTTAACGATAAATACAAACCACGGGGAGCACAGGGGAAACAATTTTATTGTTTTTATTGCCCTGTGCTCCCCGTCTACCCAGTGGTTAACAACTTATTCGATATTCTGGATCTGCTCGCGCATTTGTTCAATAAGCACTTTCAAATCAACCGATGCTTTTGTTGTTTCAGTATCTATGGACTTGGATCCTAAAGTATTGGCTTCACGATTCAACTCTTGCATTAAAAAATCGAGTCGGCGACCTATTGGTTTTTTATCTTTTAGTACTCGTTCAACTTCAGTAATGTGAGTCGTTAAGCGATCAAGCTCTTCATCAACATCTGTTTTTTGCGCAATAATGACCAGCTCTTGCTCAAGTCGATTTTCATCAACTTCTACACTGGCATCCTGAATACGGGTTAATAATTTTTCACGCCAGATCTGCATAATTTCCGGCAGACGTTTTTTTACCTTAACAATGACTTCAGATATAGACTGACAACGTTGCGAAATAAGCTCTGCTAATTTTTCACCTTCACGTTCTCGCCCTTCAAGCATGTCTTTCAAGGTCTCATCTACCAACTCAAACAAAGCTATTGTTAATTCATTTTTGTCCAGTTCTGGTGATTGAATCACACCCGGCCAACGTAAGATGTCCAGCGATGACACTGCTTCAGGATTATAGAGAATATGATCAATCTCACGGCTGGCGTTCGATATTTGCTGGACTAACTCTTTGTCTATAACAATATCGCCAGAGCTGCTGGTTTCAGTACGAGAAAATCTCAGTCCAATATCAACTTTGCCTCGAGCTAATCTGGCAGATATTTTCTCCCTGATTTTTGACTCGTGACTTCGAAACTCTTCCGGCATCCGTAACGAAACATCTAAATAACGATGGTTTACCGAACGTAATTCCAGGGTAAGTGTGCCCCAGTCCTTTACCCGTTCTTGCCGTGCAAATGCGGTCATACTACGTGCCATAATAATCCTCTTATTTGAAGTAGTGACTCTAGTGCCAAAGGTTCATTATAAGCTCAATTTTATAATTTATGCCTAATAACATGCCTGCTGTGCTAACCTGAAAATCTAACCCCCAATCAAAGATAACAACTGAAATATAAGCCTGATGAGTAAAACAACCGATAATTCTCTTAAAAAAGGCACTACGCTAGATAACTACACAATTGATAGCATCCTCGGTGGAGGTGGCTTTAGTATTGTGTATCTAGCACATGATAAAGATGATCAAAAAGTGGTCATCAAAGAATACATGCCAAGCAGACTTGCCTCACGTGGTGAAAATAATGAAGTAAAGCCCACCACAGATGCCAATATTGAGCGTTTTGCTCATGGCCGTCGCCTGTTTTTTCAGGAAGCCGGCACCCTTATCAACCTCAAACACCCCAACATTGTTAACGTCATCAATTTCTTCCGCGCTAATGGCACGGTATATATGGTGATGGACTATGAGGATGGCGTAAATCTGCAAAGTTATATCAAAAAACATAAAGGCGGATTAAGTGAGGCTCTACTCGGAGCTGTTTTTATTCCATTACTGGAAGGGCTGGAATTAATCCATAGTAGCGGACTGTTACATCTTGATATTAAACCCGGCAACATTCATTTATGCAGTGGTGCCAACCCCTTATTACTCGACTTTGGTGCAGTTCATGAAATGATGCATTCACGCCAGTTCCAGCCAAACCAGGTTATTACTCCCGGTTTCTCCCCAATAGAACAACTGGATCCGGGTGGTTACGTGGGGCCGTGGACAGATATATATGCCATTGGCTCAACTATTCGCGCCTGCATTGAAGGTACACCACCACCTCCTTCACCAAAGCGACGCGAAAAAGACACCATGCGACCGGCAGTGAATGCCTATAAGAAAAGGTACTCTTTTGAACTATTAGAAGCGATCGATTGGGCAATGGAAGTGGATCCAATGCTACGCCCACAAAAAGTTGAACCGCTTCTTAGCAAACTAAAATCTATTAAATCCCTGACACAAAACGGTGTCTCCAAAGAAGTCGAGTGAGCTTATTAAAATGCAATATGAAATAGGCCGCGTCAGCTTACTAGGAAACCGCAAAAACAATCAGGATAGACTGGGTGTATTCGAAAGCCATGGTGGCGTCGTATTAATTTTAGGTGATGGTTTAGGTGGCAAACCCGGCGGCGAACTTGCAGCAGAAACACTGGTTAAATCTGTACAGCATTCACTGCAACATGAAATCATGCCGGTAGAAGAACCCGAAAAGTTATTAGAAAAACTTATTATTAAAGCGCATTATGCCGTCCGCTCAGCAGGACAAAAACAAAACCCGCCCATTGAACCCGGTTCAACAGCTGTTTTATGTTTAATACAAAATAAAAAGGCCTGGTGGGCGCATGTTGGTGACAGCCGTCTTTATTTATTTCGCGATGGCCTGCCAATTTATCGCACACGCGATGACTCCTATGTTGAACATCTTTATCAGCGTGGTGAAATCAGCCTGGAAAAACGTGATGGACACCCTATGCGTAATTACGTCACGCAATGCATTGGCCTTATGGAAACACAACCTAAGGTCAAAGTAAGTAAAGGTATCGAGCTACAAAAAAATGATACCTTGTTACTTTGCAGTGATGGCTTTTGGGAGCCCTTAGATGATGCACAAATTGGCAGCAACCTCGTTGATAGCCACGTTAAAGATGCCATCACCAAACTTGCTGCAAGAGCCGAACAAAGTAGCTACCCAAAAAGTGACAACACCACTGTTTTAGCAATGAAAGTGATCTCTATGCAGGACCTCAATAAAACAGTTACAAATAAAAAGTCGGCATCAAAAAAATCTGAAACACCCTTAGATGGCGCAATTCAGGAAATTGAAGATGCGTTTAACTATTATAAAGATGAAATGGACGAATAAAGATAAATCAAAATTTAACCACAGGGGACACGGAGAGCATAGGGAAATATATTTTAAACCCCGTGCACCCTGTGTAGCCCAGGCTAGTCTCTCAATCTTCGATTTCACCTTCTTCCCCGTGGTTTTTTATTTTTTAATATGGTCTTTAGGTATAATCTCCCCCTATTATTTTTCTGCAATCATTAAGGACTTATCATGCGACCAAGTGGCCGAACTCCAGAACAAATGCGAGAAATTCGCATCACCCGTAACTTTACTAAACATGCAGAAGGTTCTGTGCTTGTTGAATTTGGTGACACAAAAGTTATTTGTACTGCATCTGTTGAATCTCGTGTACCTGGATTTTTACGTGGCCAGGGACAAGGTTGGGTGACAGCCGAATATGGCATGTTGCCCCGTTCTACCGGCAGTCGTATGGGGCGTGAAGCTGCTCGTGGAAAACAAGGTGGGCGTACTATGGAAATCCAACGTCTAATCGGTCGTTCTTTACGTGCTGCAATTAATTTAAAGGCACTAGGCGAAAACTCCATCACGATTGATTGCGATGTCATTCAGGCAGACGGGGGTACACGTACCGCTTCAATTACCGGTGGATATGTTGCTTTAGCTGATGCCATTAATTATATGCTCGAAGAAAAAATGATTAAGAAAAGCCCTCTGACTCGTCACATCGCTTCTGTTTCAGTTGGCGTATATAAAGGTACACCAGTTTCAGATCTTGATTACATTGAAGATTCAGATTGTGATACCGACATGAATATCATTATGGATAACAACGGTGGTTTTATTGAAATTCAAGGTACTGCAGAAGGTGATGATCCTTTCACCAGTACGCAACTCACTGAAATGTTAGCTTTAGCAAAAAATTCGATTGAAGGTTTAATCGAAAAACAAATTGAAGCGTTAGGTAAATAAAAACTGTTGGCCACCAAGGACACTAAGAACACAAAGGGAAAAAATAAAAAACACTGGGAGCACGGGGATTTACATATTTAACATAATTTCCCCGTGTTGCCCGTAGTTTAAAGTTTTTATATTCTTGGTGTACTTCGTGGCTAATCTTCTAAGGGTTTAAATCTTATGCAAAAAATCGTATTAGCAAGTAACAACAAAGGCAAAGTCCGTGAATTCGGTGAAATGCTTTCAACGCTTAATATGGAAGTGATACCGCAAGCCACGTTTAATATTGAAGATGCCGACGAAACAGGTTTAACCTTTGTTGAAAATGCAATTATAAAAGCACGCCATGCCTCTGCTATTGCAGGTTTACCTGCGATAGCAGATGACTCTGGTTTAGAAGTAGATTTTTTAAACGGTGCGCCGGGGATTTATTCTGCACGTTATTCCGGCGAAGGCGCAACGGACGAAAAAAACTTACTTAAATTACTCGACGCACTAAAAGATGTTCCGGAAGAAAAACGTACTGCTCGCTTTCAATGTCTTTTAGTTTATATGCGTCATGCTGAAGACCCGACACCGTTAATTTGCCAGGGAACCTGGGAAGGAATTATCACCACTGAGCCACAAGGCGAAAATGGTTTTGGCTACGATCCTGTCTTTTATGTACCTACCCATAATTGTAGTTCTGCGCAGCTTAGTTCAGACGAAAAAAATGTTCTCAGCCACCGTGGCCAGGCGTTAAAAAAGTTATTAACTGCATTAAAAGCAGCATAATAATATTCTATTTTAATCACCATCTTTTATTGCAGATTATTGATCCAGATCAAGGTTAACAATACAAAATAATCCGACTATTGCATCCGCGTTAATACTTAACGAATAGAAAATATTAAGATGACTATTTATTATTCGTTTAACGGTTTTTACTCATGGATATTCGACATACCTTGAGTTCTTGCAGGAGAGGAACCCCTTCCTCTCCTTTTTTTTTAAGTTATATTTTTATATACTTTCCTCCCCCCATTGAAAGTGTTCAAATATTCGTTTTTAATTAGATTCAGTCTTTCTTCATCTATCCGATACAATGAATTATCGGTGATCAAATCACAAATATCACACTGTGCTGTAAGGTATATACATGAAAAATATAAATAAAAATTTTACATTCATCTCACTTTTGCTGGCTTTCTCACATAGTCAGCTGCTTTATGCAGCTGGAGATGAATTAATTTTTGCTACTGCCCCAACACATTCGGCAAATGAAACAAAAAAAATATATACGCCTATTGTTGAGTATCTTTCCAATCAAACAGGTAAAAAAATCACTCTGTCTATACCCCAGAGCTTCGGACAATACTCTGCGAGAATGCAACGTGGTGATTACGACATTATTTTTGATGGCCCCCATCTTGTCGACTGGAGGATTAAACATCTTCAACACAGACCTATTGTTCGATTACCAGGAAGAATTCAGGTTGTTGTTGCGGTAAAAGAAAGTTCTAAATTAACTACATTAAAAGATCTGGAATATGGCATTAAAGCCTGTGCCTTTTTTCCACCTAGTTTACTGACGATGACCTTTCTTTCTCATTATTCTAATCCAGCAAGACAACCAGGCATTGTCAGAGTCCGTGGTTTTAAAAATATTATTAAGTGCGTAAAAAAAGGAAAAGGTGATGTGGCCGTTTTACGAAAAAAATTATGGGGTAAAGCAAAAAAAACAGGCACATCTAAAGGTCTTAAAATTATGGCATCCTTCCCAGAAACCTTTCCTGAACGTACATTTACCGTTGGAGCAAAAGTTAGTCCTGATTTAGCAGCAACATTGGCTGAGCTATTATTAAATAATGACGGCCAAAAGGTTACAACTGGATTATTAAAAAGATTTAAAAAGAAAAACCTCATCAAAGCGAATTCTAAAGAATATGATGGATTAGCCAATCTAGTCAGTACCGTTTGGGGGTTTAATTAATATTTAAACTACTGAGTATATGCGGCAAACACAATAGTATTTAAGGAAGTCTTACTCAAACAAAAAAATTACAGAATAATACATGGACGTTCTTCTACAAAATAAACCTGATCTGCTAATCGAAAATATTCAAACTTTTAGCTGGAAAGATATTAAAAAAACATAATAATCTAAATGACTGCTGGATTGTAATCGATCAATTTGTTTATGACACTACTCCATGGATTAAAGAACATCCTGACGGTAATGCCTTCACTATCCTTGCTGGTGAAGATGCATCAGCTACGTTCTATTCTAATCATTTTAAGACCTCAAAAAACCTGCTACAAAAATTCTTAATTGGCTCTGTTAAAGAATACAAAGCTCTATTTAATTCTTTTGAAAATAAGTTTTTTATTACTCTAAAAAATAGAGCCGACTCATATTTTAAAGAAAATAATATTAATTACTCTAATAATCAGCCAAAAGATTACTCCGTCAAACTAAGACAAAACAAACCATGATGTTATTAAAGAAAATAAATTTGTATATTGCGAAATAAAAAACAATGTGAGAGAAAGAACTATACCGGCAACAGCAGGCATTAAACTCACTAACAATTTTTGCCTTTCTTCTTTTCGTGCAGCGTCTTGATATTCCTTAAACATACCTTTAGCCCTTTTATTAACAGACAACTGAACTGTAAGTGTTTTATTCTTGTTATAAACTTTATGGATTTAACACTTTTATTTTTAAGTGTTTCAACTTCCATAATTGTTTCATTTAGCATTTATATAATAATTGGCAAATGCAGAATGCAAACTAGAACACACTTTAAATTTATCTTCAGACATTAAATTCTATGGCACAATTTTATTAATTATAAAAATATAATGAAGTTTTAATATATAAATTGCAGATAACAATAGTTATATAAAGTGTGTGAATGTACAATTCATGTTTACACTTTCCATATAACCCAATAAGCACACTCATATTTTTGCACAATTTAAATTATGTTTAACTTTACTGAACTACCTCCGTTATCCTTATATATACACTTTCCATGGTGCGTACAAAAATGTCCCTATTGTGATTTTAATTCACACGAATTAAAAACATCACTCGATGAAAAAAAATACATTAACGCTTTAGTTGCTGATCTTGAACAGGAGCTCCCCCTGTTCTGGGGAAGAAGCATCAGCAGTATTTTTATGGGTGGTGGTACACCCAGTTTATTTAGTCCGGAAAGTATTGATGACCTTCTCTCTGCTTTGCGAGCCAGGCTTACTTTTGCTCCTGATATTGAGATCACTATGGAAGCCAATCCCGGCACGATGGAGCTTGGAAAGTTTAAAGAATTTAGTCATGCAGGTATCAATCGATTATCCATTGGTATTCAAAGTTTTAGTGATACCAAGCTTACAAGCCTTGGCAGAATTCATGGTCGAAAAGAAGCAATACGTGCGGCTGAACTTGCGCATGATGCCGATTTTAATAGTTTTAATTTAGATCTTATGTACGGCTTACCCTTTCAAACACTTGAGCAAGCAATTGAAGATATTGAAACCGCCATAGCGTTAGAACCAAAACATCTTTCACATTACCAACTGACTATTGAGCCAAACACATACTTTCATCATAAACCGCCTACTACACCCGATGATGATCAATTATGGGAAATGCAGTTAGCTTGCCAAACAAGTCTTGCAAAAAGTGGCTATGAGCAATATGAAATATCCGCCTATTCCAAAAACGGTTTTCAAGCCCAACACAATTTAAACTATTGGCAGTTTGGTGATTACCTTGGCATTGGTGCGGGGGCACACGGCAAACTCTCCAATGCTGCTGAACAAAAAATCACTCGAAGCTGGAAAGTAAAACAACCCCAGGATTATTTAGACAATGCAACAACCGATAAAAGAATTTCCGGAGAAAAAACATTAACACGTGATGATGCCAGTTTTGAGTTCATGATGAATGTTTTACGTTTAAACAATGGCTTTGAAACCGAGTTATTTCAACGGCATGTTGGCTTACCCATTACAATAATTGAAAAAGCATTAAAACAAGCCGAGGAAAAAGGCTGGATTAACTGGGAATTAAAGCGAATAAAGCCAACGGATACAGGGCGACAATATCTAAATAATTTACTTGAACTTTTTATGCCTGATGGTGATTAACAATGGATCGCAATAACGATAGCTACAAACCTGTTTCATGTGATCTTCATAGCCAATATGAATTGGCAATTATGCATAAAAATAAATTACATTTAACTTATCAATCTGATAATTATTCCAGCGTGAGTAGTATAGTCACTCCTACCGACGTGCAAACTAAAAACAAAGCGGAATACCTTATAGCAGTAACATCCAATGGTGAAAATATTTGTATACGACTTGACCATATTACAGAAATGCGTATTCTGAGCTAGTATGACTAATCGCACCCATTGCAGTGAAATTTATTCTTATCGCACCAAGGATGACTCTGAAATCAGAGAACTGATGCACCCTAAATATCACGGCAATCAAAATCAAAGCCTTGCCGAAGCAATTATCAGTCCCGGGCAAACCACTCATAAACATCAGCATCATTCTTCTGAAGAGCTTTACCATATTACCCAGGGACAAGGATTAATGTTTTTAGGTGAAGACCAGTTTGAAGTAAGCGTTGGTGACACCTTATGTATTAAACCCGGCACGCCGCATAATATTAAAAATACCGGCACCACTCCACTGCATATACTTTGTATGTGCTCACCACCTTATAGTCACGAAGATACTGATTTACTTTGAATCAGGATATGTAATCACTCGCTGCGGGAATGGAATCTCGATATTTTCTTCGCGGAAAGCTTTAATTATTGAATAATTGATTTCACTAATAACATTTACACGCTGATCAATATCATAAATAAAACAACGTAATTCAAAATTCAACGCGCTATCTCCAAAGTCTCTAAATAAAACTTTAGGTGGCGACGCTTGATTACTTTTCTCATTCATTACCATTGGATGATTATGTGCAATATCAATAAGGATGCTGCTCACTTTATCAACATCAGAATCATATCCAACCCCAATTTTAACTGTAATACGGCCATGAGCATTACGTAGCATCCAATTGGTTACTTTAGCGGTAATTAGTTCTGAGTTAGGGACGATTACATCAGCCTGATCGAAGGTTTGAATCTGAGTAGAACGGATATTTATAGATTTAACATATCCTTCAGTTTCACCCGTTATGATCCAGTCACCTCTACGAATCGGACGCTCAAATAATAAAATTAAACCAGAGATAAAGTTATTAACTATATTCTGTAAGCCAAAACCGATACCAACTGATAACGCACCCGCGATGAGTGCAATGTTTTGCATCTTCACACCGGTTATAGAGAGTGCTACGAGAATAGCAATCGCAACTCCTGCATAACCAAATAATGATGTAATGGCTTCTTTAGCACCACGATCGAGCCGTGTATGTTTTAGTATATTTGGTAAAAAGTGTTTTTTTGCATAACGTGTCAGGCTTAATAATACGATTAGAGAAAACAATCCACTGATCAACAGTGTAGGTGTAACGTTAAGAGAGCCAACCTGGAAGCCATCAGTAATGGAACTGGTAATAATTGCTACCCAGGGATCATCCAGTTGCCATATATTGAGAAATAAGTAGGCAAAACCACCCCACAATACAGTAAATATAATTAATCGAATCCAGATCAATCCCGGAACCATGCTGTTTTTCTTTAGACCAAGCGCTTTACGAAAACGTATTTCCCAATCAAGTCTACCTTCATCCAAGCCATCACAGAGATCTTTTAATAAATGATAAATTAACAAAGTAAAAGCAAAAGCGGCCAATGTTCCCAATAATCCACCAAGTATATAACCAGATAAATTTCGATATCCCGCCAGCTCTACAATCAATGTGACAAATAATAATAACGTTAAGAAGATACGTGGTTTACGCGACAAAATAGCCCATGAAAAGTTACGCACTAACCATAATATAGAAACTAAATTTATAATTAACAGAACACTTATCACTCCACGGCTAGAGTAATAAAGCTGTTCACTGAGACCAGCCTTAAATTCACCTGATAGAAAAAAATTTGTTAAAGCTAGCGTTAAAAGTACTTTTAGTTGAAAAGAAAATTTACGCGATAAATGTTCATCTTTAACCAGATAATTTTGGGCAGGCGGAGTTGGATGAAGCAGCACATTAATAAATACAATAAGACTGATATAACTTGCAATAACAAAACTTGTTTTTGTTATCAATGGTAATGGTTTTAATGGCAGAGCAATAACAAGAAAGAGCAACATAACCAGTATAGGTAAAAGCACTGGAATTGCATTTATCAAGGTACAACGGATTGACTGTATGAAAGCAGAGAGAGTATCGCTGGGTAACTGTGCCAATATAGGTTGTGAAAGCCATTTTCGTTTAACAAACACACCAATTAAAAATGAAAATAGCATTAAAGCAGTAAGCAAACTAATTTGCTTTGTAGTAAGTAACTTTTGGCGATATTGATTTTTAATAAAGCTTATTGTTTCATTCCAGCTAGCAATCGGTGATTGCAGCGTTTCCTGAATTACGCTAATAATATCAGGAGTACGTGCCGATAATTGTTGGGCAATCATAGCCTGCTGAAGTTGATTAATAGACTTTGTTAAGTCTTGACTTTGGATAAGCAATAAATTGCATGTCGCAAGCTTCAAATCCAGGTTTTTGTTTTCTTTTATTAAATCACGTCGTTTTTTACTTACCTCAGGATTTTCTTTTTTAGTTATTTCACCAAGAGCTTTTAGATCTTGAATTGTTTTAACTAACAGACTTTCAGTTTCAGCAATACATTCTTGTGATTTGCTTCTTATAAGGCTAATTTCTTTGAGTGAAATAGTAAGCGTTTCAATTTTTACATTTTCAATTGTGAGACGTTTCTGACTTTTTTCATGTTGTTTAATAGTGGCAGTAGCTTGTTTTAGCCAGTCATTAGTATTTTCAGGTACAGCAAGAACATGAGTTGATGGTAAATAGACTATTAACGCCAATAAAAATGAAAGTATTAAGTGATAAAATCTATATTTACAATCCATAACGGGGCTCTTGCTGATTAAAAACGTGTATGTTCAGTTTGAGATACAATATACCAAATAAAGATATTTTTAGTATTTTTTTCATTAAAATATATTGATAATTACAAGGTATACGAGATGAGAATTGGAATTGATCTTGGCGGTACAAAAATTGAAGGCATCGCACTTGATGATGCTGGCGAAGAGCTCACACGTAAACGCATCGATGCACCACAAGGCAATTATCAAAATACGCTTAATGCCATCGTTGATCTTATTTCTGATATTGAATCTAAGACGAAATTAACTGGCAGTGTCGGCATAGGGATACCGGGTACCCTTTCACCGCAAAGCGGGTTAGTTAAAAACGCTAATTCAACCTGGTTAATCGGCCAACCTCTTCAAACTAATCTTGAAACCTTACTTAAACGAACCATACGCATTGAAAATGATGCCAATTGTTTTGTTGTTTCTGAAGCAACCGATGGCGCAGCTAAAGATGCAGAAATATCGTTTGGCGTCATTATTGGAACAGGTACAGGTGGTGGCATTTATGTTCGTGGACAATCCATTGTCGGTGCAAATGCCATCGCCGGTGAATGGGGCCACAATTCTTTACCGTGGCCAACTCTGGATGAACTACCCGGAAGAGAATGTTATTGCGGTAAGAATGGTTGCATAGAAACATGGTTAAGCGGCCCGGGCTTTGTAAACGATCACCTCTCAATAAATAAATTAATCTCCCCTTCAACAGCTAAAGAAATTGTTTTACAAGCTGAAGATGGCAATGAATATGCTCAAGCCTCACTGCAGCTTTATACAGAGCGTTTGGCAAAAAGTCTGGCAAGCATCATTAACGTACTCGATCCCGATGTCATAGTATTGGGTGGGGGTATGTCAAATATCAAACAACTCTATACCGCCGTTCCTGAAAGATGGGGTAAGTATGTTTTTTCTGATCTTGTAACAACCCAACTAGTACCACCAAAACATGGCGATTCAAGCGGTGTACGAGGAGCAGCATGGTTGTGGCCACAAGCTTAGGATACGACCAGGCTTATAAAATATAATCATCTCTTACATTATGAGATTTAAATATATTTCACCATAAAATGAAATGTATTTTTAACCGTAACTCGAGCAGGTGGAAAGCAATAACGGGAGAACTTTTATAGACAGCCAGAATGCCACATACACTATCAACCATGGTATTAATGGTTTGTTGTAGTACTTGCTGTGGCATAGCTAAATACTTCATTTAATTAGATTTTCTTCTACTCTCTGTTTTGTTCCATGCGCGTACAAAATACTTCTCCAACTCAACTAAAAATAACACCGAAGAGGAAACAAGAAAAATACGCAACCATATATCAAAGCCGATTGCCGTGGTGCCAAATAAAGACTGTAGTGGCGCAAGGTAGGTAAATCCAAGCTGAAAGATAATAAGTATACCAATAGCAATTAGTACATAACGGTTACCTGTTAAACCTGCCCAGTTAAATACCGAGGCAGTAATATAACGAGAGTTGAACAGATAAAATATTTCAAACATAACCAGGGTATTCACAGCCACTGTACGTGCATGCTCGATACCCATACCACTTTTCATTTCCCAAATAAAAAGGCCAAATGTCCCACTCATCAAAATAACGGAGACAAATGCAACGCGCCAGATTAAATAGGAAGTCAGCATTGGTTCATGAGCATCACGTGGTGGGCGTTGCATAACTTTCGATTCGGGTGGTTCAAAGGCAAGCGATAGCGCCAGGGTAACGGCGGTGATCATATTCACCCATAAAATCTGTACAGGTGTTAACGGTAGCTGTTGGAAACCTAATATGATGGCAGCAAGAATGATCAGTGCTTCACCGCCATTGGTCGGAAGAATAAAAAGAATAGCTTTCTTAAGGTTATCGTAAACAGTACGACCTTCTTCTACGGCATGAGTAATCGAAGCAAAATTATCATCGGCCAAAACCATTTCGGCGGCTTCCTTTGCCGCTTCGGTTCCATTTTGGCCCATGGCTATACCGACATCAGCACGTTTCAAGGCCGGTGCATCGTTTACACCATCGCCCGTCATAGCAACGATTAAACCTTGATCTTGCATCAGTCTTACCAGGAGCAGTTTGTGTTCCGGGTTTACTCGAGCATAAACATCAACATCCTGTACTCTCTGACTTAACTCTTGCTCATTAAGTAATTCAAGTTCCTGCCCAGTGAGTACATCTTTGGTATTAACAAGTTTTAGTTGCCGGGCGATGGCAAGGGCAGTGGCTCCATGATCGCCAGTAATCATTTTCACCCGAATGCCTGCTCTATCACAAACCTCCACTGCCTCAATGGCTTCTTCACGAGGTGGATCGATCAAGCCAAACATACCTAACAGTGTCAGGTCACTATCAACATCACTGAAGGTTAACTCCATTTTTTCATGGCTTACCTGTTTGACCGCGATGGCTAATACTCGTTGACCCTGCTGCGCCATTTCTTCAATACGAGCAAGCCATAAAGTTCTGTTCAAAGGCTGGTCACCATCAAGCGTTTTTTGATTAGCACACATCTCTAATACACGTTCAGGTGCACCTTTGAGATAGATAAAAGCATCACCGCTATGACTGTGATGCAGAGTTGCCATAAAACGATGTTCTGACTCAAACGGAATAAGATCGGTACGCGGATATTGTTTACCATCTGCCTCGATATCCAAACCTGCCTTTAACCCTGCCACCAATAATGCCCCTTCCATAGGGTCACCATGCACAAGCCATTCACTGTTATTTTTTTCCAGTGATGCATCATTACAAAGCACCGCGGCTCGGAGTAGCTCTTGCAAAAAGGGCCTTTCCTCCGGCAATATATCTTTACCCGCCATTGATATCACACCATGAGGGTCGTAACCGGTACCACTTAGCTCAAACAAATTATTACTAGTGGCAATCGCCCGCACGGTCATTTCATTACGGGTCAGGGTGCCGGTTTTGTCTGAACAAATTACTGATACCGCCCCTAATGTTTCAACAGCAGGTAATCTGCGAATAATGGCATTACGCCTGGCCATACGTTGAACACCGATCGCCAACGTAATGGTCATAATGGCTGGTAATCCTTCTGGAATGGCGGCCACCGCCAGGCTTACCGCAGCAAGAAACATTTCAGCGGCAGCATAATCACGCACCAGTAAACCAAAAGCGAAAGTGATAATGGCAAGTGCCAGAATAGCTAACGTAAGCCAACGGCCAAACTGGGCCATTTGACGTAACAGTGGTGTTGTTACAGACGCCACTTCTGAAACCATGGTACTGATGCGGCCAATCTCGGTTTGTGCACCGATTGCCACGACAACGCCACTACCTTGACCATGGGTAACAAGCGTGCCCGAATAGGCCATGCAACGGCGATCACCGATCACGCTTTGCGAGGCGACAGGATCAGTAATTTTTTCTACCGCCATCGACTCACCTGTGAGAACGGACTCTTGTATTTGCAGTCCCTTGACTCGCAATAATCGTAAGTCAGCCGGTACCTTATCGCCTGATTGTAATAAAACGATATCACCAGGCAGCAACTCTTCAGCCTTAATGGTTATTTGCCGGTCATCACGCAACACCATGGCACTGGGAGAAAGCATCTGTCGTATTGCCTTCAAAGCATCCTCGGCCTTGCCTTCTTGTATGAAACCGATCATGGCATTAAGCAAAACCACGGCCAAGATCACGCTGCCATCCACCCAGTGCCCCAGCATAACGGTGACCGCGCTTGCAGCAATCAACACATAGATTAATACATTATGGAATTGGCAAAAAAATCGTATCAATGCACCTCGCGTCTTAGGCTCGGGTAGCCGGTTCGAACCATATTGAGCAAGTCTGCCAGTGACTTCTTCTTTAGATAAACCGTTTGCAGTTGTTTTTAGCGAGGATAAAACTTCTTCAGTACTTTCTGTATGCCAGCTTTCTGATGGCGAAATCGGCTCACCTGATGTACCATTTAGCTTTCTGAATGCTTTAAGTGACCGACGTGTTACCACAGCACCCACAATAGACAGGATAACCAGCATAACAAGGATAATTAACCATTCGATAACCGCAACATCAAAATGCCATGTAAGATTCTCATTCATATGGACACCTGTTCATACCAAACCTGTTACATCTATTTATTAATCATTCACAAATCTTTTTACTAATAAGCCAGTAGGTTATTCCTAATGCCAAAACAACAGCGCCCGTTGCTAATACAAACATGGGAGTAATTTTTTCAAAGTCAAAAATTATCACCTTACGTGAAATGGCCATTAGCGCAGTCGCGACAACTAACCTGACTGGAATAACGTCGGTTTTAAGGTAGAGAGTAATATTAATAAATATTTCTATAGCAATTAATACTGCCAGGAAAGCACCAAATGTTGCCAGGATATCGCTAATACTTAAAAGTAAAAAGGGAGGCTCCATAAGTCGCTGATACAAAACATAAATAACATCACCGATACCCCAAACAATGACGGCAACCATTAAGACCGCCAACACTTTTACTGCTACACGTATAATCTTGTGAAGAAAGCCCATAAAGGCATCTTCTGAATTATTTGCAAGTTCATGACCGGGTTCACCGAAAAGGTCTTTTTTATTCTCATTATCCATAGTTACTTATACCTGTTGTCATAATCGACGTACACTTTAAATAATTAGCTATTTGTTGCACTGGACGCAAAATGTATTTTTTTCGCCTGAAACCCATCATATACCTTATATATTTGAAACCGTTAACGAGTCCCATTCAAATATTGTATACCAGTAAATACTCAGGTCATAATTAACCAAGCCAGACAAGATTCACATCTGAACTTATAGTACTATTGAATATTAATAATAGGCTGAGGAAAGATAATCCGTGGATTTTGAATGGGTTGCAATTGCACTTGGTGACGTTACCTGGATATCTCTGGCTTTTGTGCTGGGTTTCCTCGCACGATACATTAACCTGCCACCCCTGGTTGGTTTTCTGGCAACAGGTTTCATACTTAATTATTTTGGTATTACCAGTGGCGAGACTTTGCAAAAACTTGCTGACCTGGGTATCACACTCCTCTTATTCACTGTCGGTCTAAAATTAAATTTAAAAGTATTAATACGCCCTCAAGTATGGTCTGTAACGGTACTGCATATATCGATCATTATCGTTACCTTCGGTGCACTTATTTTTGGCCTGGCTTTAGTGGGCGCATCCCTTTTCTCAGAATTAGACCTTAAAATTTCACTGATGCTTGCTTTTGCCTTGAGCTTTTCCAGTACCGTCTTTGTCGTAAAGTCTCTTGAAGAAAAAGGCGAAATGAGATCTCTGCATGGACGCATTGCGATTGGTATTTTGGTGATGCAGGATCTGGCTGCCGTTATTTTTCTGGCCGCTTCCACAGGCAAAATACCTTCACTCTGGGCATTACTGCTGTTTCTCCTTATTCCATTGCGCCCTTTGTTTCACCATTTTTTGCAAAAAACCGGGCATGGCGAACTGTTGGTTCTATATGGACTGGTGCTGGCTTTGGGTGGAGCCGAACTGTTTGAACTGGCTGGTGTAAAAGGTGATCTGGGTGCACTCATTATGGGCGTATTGATCTCAACCCACGCTAAATCTAACGAAATGTCTAAGTCGATGCTGGGACTTAAAGATCTATTTCTGGTGGGCTTCTTCCTCTCCATAGGTATGTCAGGTTATTTTTCACCGCAAGTGCTAATCATTGGCCTGCTAATGGTTCCTTTTGTATTCTTTAAATCTGCACTCATGTTTTTCCTCATGACCCGTTTCAAACTACGTGCGCGAACATCTCTGTTGGCAACGTTAAACCTGACAAACTACAGCGAGTTTGGTCTTATCGTAGCGGCAATTGGTGTATCAAATGGTTGGATGAATGCCGAATGGTTAGTGGTTATTGCAATTGCACTCTCCGTATCATTTATTGTTGCTGCTCCACTCAATAATATTGATGACAAACTCTATAGCCAATTCAAATCATTCTGGTTGAAGTTTCAACGTAAAGAGAGACTTGAAGATGATACGTTGCTCGACACACACGGCTCTACTATTGCCATCTTTGGTATGGGGCGAGTCGGTACGGGTGCATATGACAAAATGCGTGAACGTCATGGTGACACTGTCGTAGGTATAGACTTTGATAGCTATCGAGTTAACAAGCATCAATTAAAAGGACGAAAAGTATTACATGGTGATCCCAGTGATGCTGATTTTTGGGAAAAAATAGCACAAGATCATAGTATAAAACTTGTTATGTTGGCCCTACCAAATCTTCAAGCCAATTTAGATGCACTGGAACAATTACAAAGAATTTCTTTTCCCGGATTCATTGCTGCAACTGCAAGATTTCCAGATGAAGTGCAGTTATTAAAGAAGTCTGGGGCAACAGCGGTGTTTAATATCTACACCGAAGCAGGTGCAGGATTTGCAAATCACGTAGAACTTAATAATTCAATTTTTTTAGAGATTACTTAATGATAAAAAAGACTAAAAAAGACTAAAAAAGACTAAAAAAGAATATATCGCACCATGGGAAAAAGCATTTGATAAGGTATTGAGCCCACTTGATGATTTTATACATCGTCAAACGACCAGTGGTATTTTACTTATGCTATGTGCTGTCGCAGCACTTTATATTGCTAATAGTCAGTGGAGTACTGCTTACCATCATATATTAGAATTACCTTTTACCATTGGCGTTCCTGGATTTGAATTATCAAAATCTCTACATCACTGGATCAACGATGGTTTGATGGCGTTGTTTTTTTTCGTAATAGGATTAGAACTTAAACGCGAAATATTAGTTGGAGAACTTGCTGATCCGAAACAAGCAATACTTCCTATCGTTGCGGCTATTGGTGGCATGGTAGTTCCGGTTTTAATTTATATCATTATTAATCCACAAGGCCATAGCTTTGATGGCTGGGGCATACCAATGGCAACGGACATTGCCTTTGCCCTGGGTGCTTTAGCATTACTCGGAAAAAGAATTCCTAAAACACTTCTCACTTATTTAGTCGCGCTTGCGATCGTTGACGATCTTGGCGCCGTAATGGTTATCGCTGTTTTTTATACCGAGACCATTAGTATCCCTGCGTTGATTACAGTTTTTATCTTGTTATTGTTATTAGTTTCTCTCAACCTTGGTGGAATACGTCGTCCGCTTCCTTATGTTTTACTGGGCATTGTTCTTTGGATAGCCATGTTGAAAAGTGGTGTGCATGCCACGCTTGCCGGTATCTTTCTCGCTTTCACGATTCCAATGCGTCCAAAATATGAACCCTCTCTTTTTCTCACCCATATAAATGAGATGGTAGAACAGATTAAACATGCTTACCGAAAGGAAGAAAATATTATTAAAAATGGAGAGCTACGTTCAAGAGTACAAGCACTAGGTGAAGGTGTACATTTAGTACAGGCACCGGCACAAATCATGGAACGCACCATGCACTTGCCTTCCGCTTATATCATTATTCCTGTTTTTTCTTTAGCCAATGCAGGTGTACCGATAGAATGGAGTTCTTTAAGTAGCATCGTCACTCACCCTGTTTCAATAGGCATTACTGCAGGTTTAGTTTTAGGTAAATTACTGGGTATTGCAGGGTTCTCATGGATAGCAATAAAGCTTGGGCTAACCTCTTTACCAAAAGATCTAAAATTTAATCATATTATTGGTGTTGCTCTAATGGGCGGTATTGGTTTTACGATGTCTATATTTATCGCGGAACTAGGCTTTGCTCATTCGCCTGAAGATTTATTGATGGCGAAAACAGGCATTTTATTTGCATCATTGCTTACGGGGCTTTCAGGTTTTATTTGGTTGTATTTTACTTCAAAGAAACTTTAAAGCGTAATGAGGAACAAGCGAAACTTTATTTTATCCGACTGCATGTATTGTTAGGCTATTTCACCTTATTCCTCCACATTACATGACATGAAACGCATGAATTCAATAATTCGTGTGATGCTTTACTAGCCTCAATCCAATCTTCCTTTTTTGCTGCTTCAACCATAGCTTCTGTATGTATATCAAGAATTTTATCAAACGTAAGAAGACTCTGTTTAAAACCTTCTTGATCTTCCTTTTTCATGATAGTCCATGGTTTATGATTCGGAGCAGGATGAGTCAATATAAAATTTGCCCCCACTTCAACCATCTGCTTGTTTTCTCGCAGGATTCCCTCATGCATCATGCTAGTACTTCTCCCCATAACTTCCATTAGCTGCCGATATGTCATATCCGCCTTTTTCATAGAGGCAACAAGCTGTTCTGCTGTTTTCGTTTCTGCGTAGCTGCTGGAAATAATCATGCTCGCCAACATTATACTTAAAATAATATTTCTTTTCATAATAGCTCTCCTATCTTGTTCAATTGTAAATTGTTTGTTATCTATCACCTAACGCTTGAATTAAATGGCGCCGCTTTGCGGCGTGACCTTCTCCCCGATAAATGACCGAGTAATCAATGAAGTTGAAGACGTTCACAAATCATCACAGTCTCACAACTTAATACCGAAGCGACTCAAAACTGATATCATTAGCCAATAACTTAATATAGTTACAAATATAGAAATTGAAATACTTAAATAAAAGTTAATGTTCTGCTTAAGTAATATTGGTAGCGAAATAAATAATGTTAACGATGGTAAAACAAGCCAAAAAACACTCGTTGATAACGCACTCACTTTCAAAATATCTTTTGTGTCTACATAAAGCCATATCATGGCAAGTACTGAAACAAGCGGTACATAAGCCAGAATCGCACCAACAAAAGTACTTCGTTTAGATATTTCAGATATGGCCACAATTAATATTGTAGTAATTATAATTTTTAGTGTGTAATAAGCCATAGTTCCTAACCTTATAATATATGCCCCACACCTAGCATGAATACAATCTCAAGATAAATATGAGGCAATACCATCTTTCTAAATTGATTTATTTGCCCGTATAGTTGGCAGCAATATAATCACCACTCAAAGTTAAAAAGACATACAGTTTACGTTTTTCAGCATCAGATACTTTTTCGTTGATAAAACTAACAACCCATTCTTGCTTGCTATTAAATGTTTTTTTCTCTGACGAGCTTACCGTAGTCGATGCCCAACTCTTATCAAGCGTTTTTTGCTTGATGAAACTCGCAATAATTTTTGTTGCTATCGCATTTGCAGCTTTTTGATTTACTGGTGAATGTGAATGCCCGTGGTTATGGCCTCCTCCGGCAACAGCCATCATTGAAAATATAGTTAATGTAAAGCCAAGTATTAGTTCTTTAAATTTCATAATGTAAACCTCTTAAATTAAAATATTGAATCGTGTTGTTTAGAGCTACTTTTTTGCTCTGAATCGGACTTTTGTTTCTTTAATAAATCCATGCGCTGATAATCACCACTAATCTTCAAAATAACATCAACAGCAGATGAGCTATTGTTTTTCCAATACCAACCATGAGTACCTTTAAATGATGTTGTTAAAGTACCGTTGGATTTGCTTTTGGTGTTTTTTTCAAAACTTTTAAAGTAGCCCGTTTTTTCTCCTTTTGGTTCTCCATGGAAATCATAAAACAATTTTTCTCCATTAGTTGTCCATGAGTATTCAAACGTACTGTCTTTTGGAAAAAGTAATTTAAACTCTTTATCACCCCGGGCTGGAATGGTTACCGTAATAACATCTTTCCAGTCAGCTCGAATAGCAATTTCAGATTTTTGTATTGCTTGAGACGGTTCCGCTTTGCTTACGAACTCTTCTGCATTAGCAGAATGCTCATAACCATGCATTTGCATTAGAAAGAGATATCCGCCTGCAATAATTAAAAAACTATTTGCAGCTTTACTGAAACTCTTAAAAGCATGGCTTTTACGAAAAGCAGCAATGAGCAATAACATCACAGCCAATGCAGATATTTGTCCAAGTTCAATACCAACATTAAATGAGATAATATTCATTAACAAATTATCTTCACTTAGTGGAAGTTGTTGTAACCTCGTTGACAATCCGAGTCCGTGAATTAAACCTAAGCCAAAAATCATAAATATCATATTAGGTGCTTTCACGTTTAGATATTTTTTAAAGCCGTTCAAATTAGTAAAAGCGATATAGCAGACGCTCAATGCAATCACTGCATCTATCAAAAAATAATTAACCTGAATAGCATTAAAAGTTGCATAGATAAGAGTAATACTATGCCCTACAGTAAAAGCTGTAATGTACTTAACAATATCTTTGAACCGTGTCAGAAAAAAGATAATGCCAAAGACAAAAGCTAAATGGTCATAACCAGATAGCATATGAGTAGCACCAATCCAAATATAGCGTAGGTTTCCACCCTCTATAATCGTTTGTTTTTCTGCTTCCGACATGCCATGTCCAAAAGCTTGGCTTGCTACAAGCATTGTTAACATCACGATCAACCATCGTGACTCTTTAAAAGTAGATAACATAATTACCTCAATAAATAATTTGATTATGACGAATGATTTCGCCAATAAATTTGATATAACTAATGGGAATTATGCGATCTTAGGAGGGGCACGAAGATGTATCGTGGAGTAATCAATATATTGTAGTTCGGAGCTATTAAATTCTATTGGTAAAACGCTACTTTGAAGTGAAATATAACGAGGAAGGAAAGAATCTGAAGTTAATGCAATAACGTGATCATCAATTTGATTACCACTTTTTGTATTACCTTGGTGATCAATATCTACAACGTTTACATAGTGGTTGTCTATCTGATACGTGGAACTACTGGAATTATCATCTTGAGTAATTGATTGATGTGCATGAGCTTTAACATCATGCATATGATGACTTCCATCATGGTCGTGATGTTCTTCTAAATGAATATGTGCAGTTGTCCACTGCATAGAAAGAATGGCAGAGACTAAGACAAGAAACATTGTCATATTAAGTCTGAACCTGGACATGCTGATAAAATTATTCATCTTGATAAAAAGTATATCTAATAATTTTTATTAACACTAGGATATTTCTGATGATTTTGTAAATTTAGATGCATTTTGAAGACTTCTTTAAGTATCCACTTTTAAGTTTGAACCTCTGTATTGGGCAGTTAGTTAACCGTCATTCTAAGCAATCTTTATACGAACGACATTCATAATATCAAAATCCAAACCAGCAACCACTTCTACTGTTGGATAATAAGTAATATTCACTCGTGCACCTTTAAGATTTTTATATTGTTGTTTACGTTTAAACTTGAAGGGCGCTTCACAGTCTTCAATCATCACAGTATTGAGAATCCACTCATCTTTATCACGCTGCACATGAGAAATAACTCTCACTGCTTCGGAGTGAGTAAGCTCCTGATGTTTTTTAATTAACTTTGAAGGATCAGATTGTTTTATTGTTTTCATTTTTTATACTTATTCACTACTTAGAAAATACTCGACGTAATAATTCAGTGGTTCTTTTTGCCGGATCTTTACGGATAGCGGCTTCTTCTTTGGCTAAATAATAAAATATACCACTTATA
>JAUVEN010000029.1 GCA_030594815.1 Gammaproteobacteria bacterium | reverse complement strand
AGAAATTCCCGATGCCGCATGGCAAGTTGATAGTCTGGATGCCCATTTCTTTATGCACTTTGATATTCGGGACCAGCATAATAAAAAAATTGCTCACGGACGTAATTTACAAGCATTACAGGAATCACTAAGCCAGGAAGTATCTGAACAATTCAGCAAAAGCATTAAATGGGAAATAGAGCAAAAAGGGTTAACAGAGTGGGGTTTTGACAAGTTGCCATCGGTTATTAATAAGACCCTGAACAATCTCAATATTAAGGGGTTTCCTGCACTACAGGACGATGACGAGAGTGTCTCAATTGTTGTTGTTGATAATGAAAATCTGGCACAAGAAATTCATCACGATGGTTTGAAGCGACTATATTATTTAGCGCTAAAACAACAAGTAAAATACTTAACCAAAAATTTACCCGGCATTCAGAAAATATGCATGAGCTACACAAGTGTTGGGAGTTGTAATGATTTAAAACTTGCTATTATTGATGCCAGCATTAAACAAAGTTTTTTTACTACAAAAAATATTGTTCGGAACAAAGAATCCTTTAACCAGAACTTACAACAGGGAAGTAATAGCCTGGTAAATAACGCTAATGATATATGCGAAACACTGTCAAAAGTTTTTGATAGTTATCATAAAATTCGCAAGCAATTAAAGAAAAACAACAAACCCAACTGGCTTGTAAGTTTAAATGACATTCAATCTCAGCTTGATCATTTAATATACGAAGATTTTATTTATTTCACTCCGCTGGAACATTTATATAGTTACCCCCGTTACTTACAGGCAATACAACAACGTTTAGATAAACTACAAGAAACAGCCGAACGTGATCGACAATATACCCATAGCCTTAGTACCTACTGGGAACACTTTACAGAACTTAATGATGAGTATTATGACCATCCCGTTTTCTCTCTTTACCGCTGGATGCTGGAAGAATACCGCGTTTCATTATTTGCCCAGGGCTTAAAGACCCGGATACCCGTTTCGGAAAAACGCATAGAGAAACAGTGGCAGGAAGTCAAAAAAATAATTTAATTATTAAAATCAAAATATTTCAACGCAAAGAACGCAAAGAAAAACCTTTAGGTTAAAACAGCTGCACGGGTGCCAGTATAAACCCAACAGGTTGATTTTGTATTTGTAAGAATTCACCCTTCAGACATCCTATGGACTACAATTTTTTTACTTAAATGTTTTCCTTTGCGTTCTTTGCGCCTTTGCGTTGAAATCTTTTGATTTAATTAACAGAACATTTTCGTCATTCTTCCTTTTCGAGTGTAACGAGATCTCTACCATGATGTTTTGATTCATATAGTGCTTTGTCTGCACGATCAAATAGTACACCTGGTGAGTCTTGATCAATTCTATATTCCGCAACACCAAAACTACACGTCAATTTATCTCCTGAGGGCATAGTCGTTTCTCTTATTACTTTGCTTATCCTGTTTGCAAGATCTCCAGCTTCAATCAGTTCCGTTCGTGGAGCAAGGATGACAAATTCCTCACCACCATGACGAGCAAAAACATCATACAATCGTTTAGTTTCTAAAACCAACTCACTTAAGCGTACGAGAGTTTGATCTCCAACTTGATGCCCATGAATATCGTTTACTTTTTTGAAGTTATCAATGTCCATTAATATCAGTGAAAAAGTTTTGTTTTCATGACACCAGTCATTTAATACTTGCTTGTAATATCCATGATTAAATGTATTGGTTAGTGGGTCTCGTATGGAATACCACTTGAGTTCATTAAATAATATTATGATTCGTGCAGCTAATATACCGAAGCCTAATGCAATAACCGCTGGGGCAACTAAGTAAATAGGTTTAAAATCGGCAATTCCGATAACAATTTTTATCTGCATAAAAGCAGCAGCCATGGTCAACGTAAAGGAGACAATAAGAGATTTAACGTAAATAAGAACAACATTTAAATCTTTTGGAGACATAGAACCTCACACAGCTATAATTATTATATTACAGACATAGGGGGTATATTTATACTACCCCAGATGCATTAAAAATGTACATACATAAAGTAGTGCTTACTGCATAAAGCAATCGAATTTACCTCGTATTGAGGCATTTTAAGACTAAAAGGAGACAAATTAAGTCAATTAATTAGCCGGGTTTTCTACATACCACATGGACGTATCTTGCTAAATCATTATATGGCTCAATACGTGAATACTGTTTTTCTAATTCAATCAGCTCATCTTCATTTATTTGCTTGCGTCTTTCTCGACTAATACCATCATAAAATACACGCACACCACTTTTTACTTTTGTTTCTAGCTTCCAGGTATTTAACCACCGATAAACTTCTTCCGGCACCTGTGGATTTGTTGGTGTTAGTGTTTTTCCTTTACCAGATAAAGAATCATTAAGAACATAATCAAAATTCCCACGAGTGAGGTTCTGAAAAATTAACCCAGTACGACTATAAAACATCAACGATAAATACCCACCCGGTTTAATAAATTTCAAGAGCTCTTTTAATGTTTCTTCTGGCTCAGCCAACCATTCCAAAACAGCATGAAAAAGAACAACATCATATTGTTCATCAATATGGTCTGATAATTCTTGTACCGCTGTATGAATAAAACGAACATTGGTATCGAGTTCATGTTCAACAAATAAAGTCTGGGCATCTTGTAACATTTTTGTTGATAAATCGCATAATGTCAGCTTGTGACTTTTCTGTGCTAACTGTAATGCAAAGTTACCCTGTCCAGCTCCCGCATCTAAAATAGACAAGCCGCCTGTTTCTATTTCAGGAATAACTTCAATCAGATCACGCCACAATATATTTAACCGGATCTTCCCCTTGGCTGTAGAATAAATATTCTTTTGGAAGCGAGAGGATAAATCATCGAAATTTTTGTCATGTTTTTGAGTCATATCATTTATTTATCTGCTAGGGTTGATATTCATAGTATACGGGGAAATATTTTATATATAATTAAAACATGGCTATAAATACAAAAATAAAAAATCACCAAACACGACTTAAAAAATGTACCCAATGTCCTGATATGTATGGGCCTCCTGTAGCGGGCGAGCCTATACTTTCTCCAATTATGCTTATTGGGCAAGCGCCTGGAGATAAAGAAATACTTATACCAAAACCCTTTGCCTGGACAGCAGGAAAAACATTATTTAAATGGTTTAATCAACTTGGACTCTCTGAAGAAGAATTTAGAAACAAAATTTATATGTCTGCAGTGTGCCGATGCTTTCCGGGTAAAAAACCTCGCGGAGGTGACAGAGTACCCAACTTGACAGAAATTAAAACCTGTTCCCACTGGTTAGAAATGGAATATAAACTACTTCAACCTAAGCTAATTTTACCGGTAGGAAAATTGGCTATTAGTCAGTTCCTTGACGTTAAAAAACTTACCGAAGTCATTGGTCAGATTCATCAATTAGAGATCAATGGTGAGCAAGTTGATTTTATTCCTCTGCCACATCCTTCAGGCGCTTCTACCTGGCATATTACTGAGCCTGGAAAAACATTATTACAGACAGCGTTAAAACTGGTAGAGAATCATCCCGTCTGGAAAAAACATACCGCTAAATTATAACCTATCGCTATCACCGGTCTTGATCTCTTTTTTATGACCTGTAAACGAATTAAATAATCGTCTATGTGATTTTAGGGAAAATTCATCTTCACGTTTGTCATATTGTTTAACCCATTCAATCAGCATCTCTAAATTTTGATCTTGCTCTTCTTTGGAGGCATATTTATGAGGTTCCCAGGGTCTATTGCGACAGTGCTTAATACAAACTTCGACACCAGGATTAAGAAAAATTAATTCTTCAGCATCCTTAATAGCATGCTCAAGTAAATCCGCGTAACACCCTTCAATTACCCACTCATTCTCATTAGATAAAAAATCATTAATTTCCTGGATGCTTTCAGATAAAGGTTTGCGTGTTGGGATACTTGAATTTGACCATGCTAATAAATCCAGGTCTAAATGACTTAAGCTATGTAGTTGTTGTAATTTTCTCGCTAAAGTTGATTTACCTGCACCAGAATTACCAAAAATTATAATTTTTTTCATCCTTTTCCCACTCAAATATCAGGCCATTTATTCTACTAAATTAATGAAAACTGTAAAATTTAATTGCGCGATGCAATATATAACTTAAATTGATAACAAATCATTCCAAAAAGGAATAAAACATAATGATATATGTCCTATATTTATTAAAGTAATAATTTAGGAATAACACAATGAAGACTTTAACGATTTTAATCCTTACTTTTGTAATTGCAATTAACCCTGCGATTTCAGTAAACAGCCATAGCACGTTAAAATCTGATCAAGCACAAGTTAATAAATGGAATAATTTTGTCTCTGAACTCTATGAGCTACATCTTGATCTAACAAAAGAAGTTCCAATTACAACTAATGAGATAATAGGTGGTTATGGTGGAGGGTTTGCAAACAAAAGCTTTTATCGAGAGATTTCATATTTTAATAAAAACACTAATAAGCTAATCAGCAAAATTCAGTGGGAAACTAGTCAACCTAATACTATTCATGCCATAGAATTATTTTTATATAACAAACAAGGTCAGGTAAAAACTGATTTTTATGCCAGGTACTTGCCTTATGCTCGTAATGCCCCCGTACAAACGCTGATCAACCTGCATAATTACAATGACAATTTACATTCTTTTTGACAATTTGATGCCAACGGTGAATTAATCTATGAAACCTGCCGAGGAAATTTTTTTGACAAAGAAATCAATCTTCACCTTGATGATGAAGAAATTTTAGATTTTAGAACTAATAATTCAGATGAATGGTTAAATGAAGCATATGCGGCATGTTTTTTAAATGTCGCTAAAACTGCTTCAGCTTATCTATCGCCATCTCATTTTATTAAAAATAAAACAAATACATCTTCTCTTCCTATCGAGCATACCTTGGAAATACTTAATAAAAAAATTGCCCAACAAACAAAGAATTCATCATTATATCTTAAACGGGGACAATTATTTTTTCAGTTACATGAATTTGATAAGGCAATTAAAGACTATAACATTGCACTATCAATTGATAATTCTCTGCAGCAAATCTATTTTGATCGAGGAATGGCGTTAGCAAGGAATGGGAAAATTAAAGAAGGCATAAACGATTTGACGCATTTTATAAAATACAACCCGAATAGCTCACTTGCATATACCAAGCGGGGGGTACGGTATATTTGGGCAGGGAAATTAAATTACGCTAAAAAAGATCTTCTACACGCAGTTAAACTAGATAAAAGTAATTCTGAGGCACATGATGATTTAAGTGTTATTTATGCCCAACAAAAGAATTTTAACAAAGCACTTGCGCATTTTAGTTACGCTATACAATACGATCCATCATATCAAAAGGCCTATCACAATATGGCAATGGTATATGTTTTGACCGACAAACCGCATCAGGCGCTTTCAGCAGTTAATAAATCTTTAATTCTTGACAATGATTCACGCAATTCACTAATGCTAAAAAGTGAAATATTAGGTGCTTTAGGTAAGAAAAAAGAAGCAAATGCCGTAGTGAGAAAAGCAGAATTTTTACCGGAAGGAAACTGGTCTGAACGTTTCAACATACAATAAAAAATGGGGCTTAACATCAACTTAAGCCCCTTTAATATCTTTTAAAAATAAGAAAATAAAATCATATTGGTTTAATAAGTTTCAATTTTTCAGTACGAGTAATGTTTTTAATGGCAAATTCACGTTTGCTCGCTTCACTTCTGTTTTTTTGTACTTCCTGGTAAACACATTTTACCGGTCGGCGAACACGTGTATATTTTGCGCCATCTTTTCCATTATTATGTTGTTCCAGTCGTTTTTCAAGATTATTGGTTATACCGGTATAGAGTGTTTTATCGCTGCACTCTAATATATATACAAGCCAATCTTTATTTTTTTTATCGGAACTCATTTAAGTAGCAGCTTGAAAATCCAGATTAAGAGTCTTAAACCCGTCTTTTAAAACATGAATGCGATTTTTTATCTCTTCATCGCTGTAAGCTTTAGCCGGAAAAGCACCCCACACCGGAGCCGGCCAGGCAATATCAGTTTTATAACGTACGATATGATGAATATGTAATTGTGAAACTACATTACCGAGTGCTGCAACATTCATTTTATCGGCATTAAATTCATTTTTTAAATATTCCAGGAGAGTATTCGATTCCAATTTTAACCGTTCCTGCTCATCTGCGCTTAAATCAAAAACCTCTGTCATACCATCCCTATCTGGAACCAGCACACACCAGGGATAATTAGCATCACGCATTAATAACACGCTACAAAGCTCGAACTTACCAAGCACTTCACAGTCATTTAATAAACGAGGATCGAGTGTGATCATATTAAGAATCCAGTTTTTGTTCTATTTCCTGAACAAGAATAAAAGGTGCTACAACGACCGACCACAAACTTGCAGAGGTTTCATGCCATTTTTTAGCATCATCAACTTCAACACCAATTACCGTTTTATTATCAAGCCATTTTTTTAATGACTCTTTATCATCACGACTCATAACAATGGCAACGTCCAGTATGTCTGTTCCTTTGGCAACCTTAAATAATGCGCCACGCGCAAAATGTGTTTCAAGTTCAGTCCACGGCAGCTTGCTTGTTTCTCCGTGTAAGTGGGCACGTAGTTCTTCATCTGTTTGTAGTGAAGCATCATTCATAATAGTACCTGTGTAATTATTTTGTTGTAACCCAGTTTATTAAATGTTCGGGATATTGTTCGTAATGAATATATTCTTCCGAAACCACTTTACCTGCTATAGAAATACCTGCCTCTATAACACTTTCTGCTTTACCCGAAATAAGTGGATGCCATTCGGGTAAAGGTTTTCCCAGCTGTAACAAACGATACGCACAGGTTGAAGGCATAACTTCCAATGCAGCCTTATTATCAACGCTCAATATCATACAATCCGGCATACTGACTTTACGGTTTGCATAATCAGAGCAACAACATTTATCAATATCTAATAACTTACAGGTTACGTTAGTAAAATAAATCTCACCTGTGTCTTCATCTTCCAGTTTATTCAAACAGCAGCGACCACAACCATCACATAGAGATTCCCATTCTTGTTGTGACATTTCTGCTAATGACTTTATTTCCCAAAATTTTTCTGACATTAATTTTTAAACCTGTTCTTCAATACTTGCACAACGGATACAAAGTGAAGCAGCCGGATCAACCTCAAGACGTGCGACAGAAATAAGTTCATCACATTTCAAACAGTAACCATAATCACCAGACTCCATTCTCGATAATGCAGATGATATTTTACGTAGGCCTTCTTCATGTCGTTGTTTTGTTTCTTTGGTCATTGCCTGTCCCTGCAAGGCATCCATTCTGGATAAACGTCCCA
The DNA here is from genome assembly GCA_030594815.1 of Gammaproteobacteria bacterium. Lineage (GTDB taxonomy): Bacteria > Pseudomonadota > Gammaproteobacteria > UBA6429 > Thiohalophilaceae > JAGLTQ01. The sequence continues at coordinate 21,070 of JAUVEN010000029.1, read as the reverse complement.
TTGTGCTTTGATCTAATTCAACTGTTTTTGACGATTCAGTTTCACCTTCGACCGCAGTTCTTAAAACTTTACGATTTTCAATTAGTGCAGCTCGAAGCTCCTGAATTTTCTCATTCTGCAATTCAGTCATTAAGCCATTCCACTAAATAATAAATATATTGTCCTTCCGATGATTTAGAGGGTCCAAGTACAAGGGCAGCAAATTGTTTTTTATCTGAGTCAGCCTGCTCAAGTGCATCTTCTTTTGATGCCACAACTTCAACACACCCTTTAGGAAAACGGTTACGACTTCGCTTAGGGACATAAACAACAGCAAAGTGTTCTTCAGATACTTTGGTGTAGGGATCAGGAGGAACAAAACCACGCATAATTTAACCTGTCTTTTTAAGGTTTTTTACAAATAACAATTTACCACCACAATCTCTGCAAAAATAATGGCCATTGCCACGGAGGATCTTATTGTGTCGCCGGCTGGTTAACTCATAATTTTGACAACCACAATGGTAAACAAATTTTTGATAATGTCGTACAGGTAATCCGGATAAATCATAGTTAGCGGTACGGTTTGCAGCAACGCCAAATACCTGCATCACCGATTTCCATTCGTTACCATGAGGCCTTATTCTTTTTAAATTAAACAGTACATCCGTCACATAATGTGCAACTTCATGAGGAATCGTTTCACTAAAATTATCGTCGTAATACTTTGAAAAAACATAGGGATTATAGCGAATAACACGTTGACCCGCTTTAACTCGATACATGCCGGCAGCTTTGCCTGTCAGGTCAAATAACACCGGTATTTCAGGTAATCTATGACTGTAATAATCTTCAGCGCTTTTAATAAAATGATTTGTTTCTGTTATAACCTGCTCCTGTAGAGCAAGTGATATAGGCTGAAAGAGATTGTGTTTCGCTGGCATGACGCTAGTTTACACCATAGTGTTTTATGGGAGAATCAAATAATCCTCATAATGCTACAGCTAAATCAATCGTCCTTAATTTCACCATGTTTTGGCCAGGCATCTGCATCAATGGTTTCCTGATAAGCATGCCACGTTGCATGGCCCACTAAAGGCATTAGAACAATAAATCCAATAAATGCGGTCACAAAACCAATTGCTACAATAAACAAAATCATGAGCGCCCATAAAACTGAAACCGTTCTATTTCGAAGCACTGCATTAATACTGGTGATAACGGCGGTAATTACATCGACCTTTTTATCCATAATCATCGGTAAAGAAAAGGCGCTAAAACAAAAAATGATTGCAGAAAAAACAGCTCCAACTAGTGTGCCGACTAATAAAAACACGATAAATTGTGTCCAATCCGCACTCACATCAGATGGATAGAAGATATGAATCATGGAGGCTGCCCGAGCCCATATTAGAAATACGACTGACAAAATAACAGCAAACACCAGCTCGTTACTTAAATGTCGTTTCCCTTCGCGAAAACAATAACCCAACTTCGGTTCCAAACCTTCCTGTATCTGGCAACTTATTGAATATAAACCGATAGCTAATACCGGGCCAAGAAAAACAAAACCGGATAATATGCTTGCAAGTAAACCAAGCCCGCCATAAAGCCAGACCATTAAACTCACACCATAACTTAAAGCCACAATAATCGAACCATAGGTTAAACTTTGTTTTGGTGCTCTTTTAATGTCCAACCAGCCCAATCGCAACCACCGCACAGGTGCAGCAAAATCCAATATATTGCATGGAGCTACAAACGGTAATTCATCAAGATTTTGATTTCCTGCAGACGACATAAAATCTTCCCCCTTTAGAATATAAGCAAATAATTTATTAGTATTTTTATAAGTAGAGATTAACTTGCCTCGAGATAAAATTACCCCTGTAAAACAACTTATTCAAGCGAATATTAGAGTGATTGACTAAATAACCGTAAAGATTTCATATAGGGAGCAATACTTTGCATAAAACCATCATTATGTCCGCCTTTAATTTGTAAAAAGACCTTTTCTGATGATGCTGTATTAAATAATCTTTCTCCTGACTGATATGGGATAACTCGATCATCAGGACTGTGGATCACCAATATTGGTGCAACGACCTTATTTATTTTTTCGTATGAATTAAATGAATAACGCAGATAGATGAAATGAGACAATACGGGAAACACGGTATCAACAACATCACGCACCGAGCTAAAAGTAGATTCTAATATTAATCCTCCAGCTTTTACTCGTGATGCTAAATCGACGGCAACAGCTCCGCCTAAAGAACGTCCAAAAATGATAATATTTTCTGGATTGATTTTTTTATTGTTAACCAGGTATTGCCATGCTGCCGTTGCAGATTGATACAACCCTTTTTCAGAAGGCTTACCTTCACTTTCACCATAACCCGGATAATCTATAATCAGAACATTAAATTTTAATTTGTGGAAAATATATAATGAGTTTCCACGATGAGAGATATTACCGCCATTACCGTGAAAAAAAAGAAGCGTTTTCTCTGCATCTGGATGTGGTAAATACCACCCCGTAATTTTTCTTTTGTCTGCTAATTTAATTTCAATAGTATCGTAAGCAAGAGCCCATTCTTTAGGCGTTACCTCAATATTTTGAGTTGGATAAAACACCATTTCTGGTTGTTTTACATAAAGAAAAGCATTAAAGAAAAGTAATAACAAAACAATGAATAAAACCGTTCGAAACATCAACCGGCTTATTATCTTATTATTCTTCATTTAGTTTTTTTATTTATGAACTTTCTAATAATATGTGCAACAGCGATAAAACCAAAGGTACCGGTAACAAAAGATGCTGCACCATAGCCAAAACGGCAATCGAGAGACACGCCATGAATACCCGGTTTTTCGTGACTTACCGTGCCATCTTCTTTTGGGTACAACTGTTGTTGACTGGAAAAAACGCAATCAATAGCAAATCGTCTTTTAGGATTTTTAGTGAAATTATATTGATCGCGTAAAGTCGAACGGACTTTAGCGGCTAATGCATCATTATAGGTTTTTGTTAAATCAACAACTTCAATAACCGATGGATCGGTTAAACCACCTGCACCACCCGTTGTAATTACAGGAATCTTATTCCGTTTGCAGTAATAGATAAGTCCCGCTTTAAATTTAATACTATCAATAGCATCTACTACATAGTCGTAATCACGTGATAACAAATTTTCCATGTTATCCATGGTAATAAAATCATCAATGATATTGACGACACAGTCAGGATTTATATTTTTAACCCGCTCCATCATCGCAGAGCACTTTTTCTTATCAATCGTATTAGACAGGGCATGAATTTGTCGATTCATATTAGACTGCGCAATAGTATCAAAATCGATTAATGTTATTTGCCCTACTGCTGAGCGAGCGAGTGCTTCTACCACCCATGAACCAACTCCGCCAATACCGATCACACAAACATGCATTTTTTTAATTAATGTATAAGCCTCTTGACCATAAAGTCGGGCGATGCCAGCAAAAGCATCTTCACTATTATTTTTATTATTAGTCATAGTTTGAAAAATCAATCACGTCATTAGCATTCTTGCTGGTTTGTTGTGCAATGAAAGCAATATCTTCATTACGAATTTTTGCTAAGGCAGACAAACATTCCATAATATACTCAGGGCTATTGCGTTTGCCTCGATGTGATTCTACCACCATATCCGGTGCATCGGTTTCAAGAACAATAGAATTTAAAGGCAAAGTTTTTGCGAGCTTATGGATTTTCTTTGAATTCTCATAAGTTAATGTCCCACCAAAACCCAACTTAAAACCAAGTTCAATATATTGTTCTGCTTGCTGCACACTGCCATTAAATGCGTGGCAAAATCCTCCCTTTACTTTTATTTTTTTCAATAACTGTAAAACCTGATCGTGTGCTTTTCTTATATGCAAAATAACAGGAAGGTTATGATTTTTAGCGATATTTAATTGTGCTGAAAACAAATCAATTTGTTGCTGCCTGTCCAATTCTTTCATATAAAAATCCAGACCTATTTCGCCAATGGCCACCGGGGAAACCGTCTCTAACAATTGTTCTAATTTTTCAAGATCGTGGGCTTTATGCTGGTTAATGAAGACCGGGTGTAAACCTAATGCAGGATAAAGCCCTTTTTCGCTTTTACATAAATCAAGTACATTCGACCAGGTTTTAGCTTGAATCGCCGGAATGATAATTTTAGAAATACCCAGAGCACGACAATGAGAAAGAACGTCATCTCTATCAAGATCGAAGTCGGCAACATCCAGGTGGCAATGAGTATCGGTTATTTCCATAGACACGAGTTTAACGTATCTATTCCCGAATTTTATAACTTTTTAATTTATGAAGGAACTTTCCGGGGGGATTATACTGAATGATTTAATTCATTATTAATAATTGAGACTAATTCAGGGAGTACTACAGGTTTTGTTATATATTGCTTAAAACCTGCTTCAAGCCCTTTGTTTATATCATCTGAACTTGCTGATGCACTTAAAGCGATAACGGGTATATCTTTTGTTCTGGCATTATTACTTATTTTCTGTAGTGCACTATATCCATCCATACCAGGAAGATTAATATCTAAAATAATTAAATCAAAATGCTTACCCGCTAATTTTTCCAGACCAACTTCAGCTGTTGATGTAACGGTTAAGTTAAAATTGGAATGATTGACAAATAAGCTATCAATCAGTTTCTGATTCGACATATTATCTTCTACATACAGGATATTATATTGTAAATCTTTATTATCTAAATCCGTCTCGCTAATAATATTGATATCGCTTTTAATTCGTTTTCCTGTTGAAAAATCAAGATAAAAGATTGTTCCCTGACCTTTCTTGCTTTCGATACTGATTGAACCATCCATCATTTCCATTAACTTTTTGGAAATAGACAAACCAATACCAACACCTTCTATATCCGTATATTCTGCCCCTAAACGATTAAACGGTTCAAAAATATGCACTTGTTCTTCATCTGATAAACCCTTACCAGTATCTGAAACATAAACGCGTACATCATTTTTCCCTGATTGTTTATATCCAACTGAGACTAAACCATTATCAGTATTATATTTAACAGCATTGGTTAAAAGGTTAACTAAAACTTCTTTTAATCTGGTTTCATCAACCCTTAAAGTAATGTCATCATCTTCAGAAATTAAATTGTGAATTCTGATATTTCTAAAATCCAGTTTATGTTTAACCAGGGAAACGCATTCCTGCATCACCCGTGCGAGTGAAATATCAGACATTGAAACAGTCAATTTCCCTGCCTCAATAATCGATAAATCTAAAATATCTGAAATCATCGTTAATAAATGATTTCCAGCTAAAAGAATCTCGTCATTATATGACGCCTGTTTATCATTTAATTCCATACGGTTTAAAAGCTGGGAAAACCCAAGTATGGCATTCATTGGCGTTCGTAATTCATGACTCATACGGCTCAAAAATTGTGACTTACTGATATTTGCTTTTTCTGCTTCTTCTTTTGCCGTGGTCAATAAATCTTGCGCTTTAATACGCTCAGCATTTTCATGCTGGAGTAACTCTACTGTTTCTTGTAGTAATTTAGTTCTTGCTTCGATAATCGTTATCCAGCTCTTTATCATAGCTATGTAATTCTTCTTTTACTTTTTCATATAATTGTTGTTCAACTGTAATTTTCCTTGTCACATCCAGAAGTTGTAATAAAACACCACAGGTCTGATTATTCTCATCCTTTACCAGCAACAAACTCCAGTCCCAAAATGTATCTCCTTCTTCTGGAGTCTCAACATATTCAAATGCCTTCGCTTTGATATGATACGAGTTACCGGTATTTACAACCTCATTGAATATTTTCTGATTTTCAATATTAGGGTAAAGATCAAAATGATTTTTTTCTTTGAAAAAATCAATCTCTTTATTATCTGCAAGTGCATAAGCCTGGTTAACACGGATAAAATTAAAATCCAGATCCATAAAGGCTACGGGGGTGTGATTACTCTCGAATAGAAGTTCAAGCAGTGAATTTTCGGCAGAAAAAGGTAATGCCATGGTAGTCCTCAACAACATAATTAGAATTAATCTAACCATTTCAATAACATAAATAACCTTATTCTTTATGGTGGATTAGTCGATGTTTTACAAGATATATTTATCCCTTCAGTCATTCAGCTCACAACTAAATTTATTTTTTAAGATTGGCAAAGGCCTGCGCCATTGTTCCGCTTGTAGCGGGCTTATTTTTAGCTTGGCGATTTTTATCCTGATGAGGCCTGTTATTCCCAGTTTTATTAGTATGAGATTTCCTACCTGCTTCAGTTTTAGTCGCCTTCCTTTCAACTTCGTCCGTCAAACGCATCGACAATGCTATCCGGTTACGTTTGATATCAATATCCATCACTTTTACTTTAACCACCTCACCCGTTTTAACGACTTCATGTGGATCTTTTACAAATTTATCGGCAATAACAGAAATATGGACTAAACCATCCTGATGTACACCAACATCAACAAAGGCACCAAAATTAGTGACGTTAGTGATTACACCCTCTAGAATCATTCCTTCTTTGAGATCGCTAACTTTTTCTACACCGTCTTTAAAACTTGCTGTTTTAAATTCAGGACGAGGATCACGACCCGGTTTTTCCAGCTCTTTAATAATGTCGCGAACCGTCGGCTCACCAAAACCTTCCATCGCATAATCATTAGCTGCAAGTGATGATAGGAATGAACGATCACCAATCACTTGTTTCATCTCCAGGCTATTTTTTTCTAAAATATTTTTTACTACCGGGTAAGCTTCAGGGTGAACGGATGAAGCATCCAAAGGATTATCTCCATCAGATATTTTCAAAAAGCCCGCCGCCTGTTCAAAAACTTTTGGGCCTAAACGTGAAACATTTAAAATTTCCTGACGGTTTTTAAAGGCACCATTTGAGTCACGGTACGAGACAATGTTCTCAGCCATACTTTCACTTAAACCTGCCACTTGTTTAAGTAACGGTGCAGATGCCATATTTACATTAACACCGACTGCATTAACACAATCTTCGACCACAGCTTCCAACTTACGCGCTAAACGATGTTGATTAACGTCATGTTGGTATTGGCCAACACCAATTGCTTTAGGATCAATTTTAACTAACTCAGCTAATGGATCTTGTAAGCGTCGAGCAATTGAAACTGAGCCACGGAAGGTCACATCTAAATCAGGAAATTCTTTTGCAGCTAATTCAGAAGCTGAGTATACAGATGCGCCCGCTTCACTCACCACTAAACTAGTCAAATGCAATTCAGGATGTTTTTTCATTAATTCATTGGTTAACTTATCTGTCTCACGCGAAGCAGTACCATTACCAATAGCAACCAATTCAACCTTATGTTTTTTGGCTAGAGCGGCGAGCACATGAATAGATTGATCCCATTGGTTCTTCGGTGCATGAGGGTAGATAACTGCGGTATCCACTAACTTACCGATGGCATCAACCACTACGACTTTTACACCGGTGCGTAAACCGGGATCTAAACCCAACGTGGTACGTGCACCGGCAGGTGCAGCTAATAATAAGTCACGCATATTCTCACCAAAGACGCGAATTGCTTCTTCCTCTGCGGCTTCACGTAAGCGTAAATTCAATTCAGATTCGAGCTGCATAGAAATTTTTACACGCCATGCCCAACGAGCACTTTCTAATAACCACTTATCCGCCGCACGTTCTTTATTAGCGAGACAATAATGCGAGGCAACAATACTGTCGCACAAGCCCATGTCTAATGGTGACTCAAGATCGTCTTGCATAGGTATATGTAATTTAACGCGTAAGATGCCTTCATTACGGCCACGAAATAATGCCAGCGCACGATGCGAAGGAACTTTATTAATGCCTTCAGAAAATTCAAAATAATCTTTAAATTTTGCACCGTTGTTTTCCTGGCCATCGATCAGCGTCGCAGTGAGCTCACCTTTATCCCAACAGGTATCACGTAACTCACCGACCAGATCAGCATCTTCAGAAGCACGTTCCATAAAAATTTGACGTGCGCCTTCCAGTACCGCAGCTACATCTTTAAAGCCTGCTTCTTCATTAATATATTCTTTCGCTTTATTTTCGGGGTCGAGAGAAAAATCCTCAAGTAGATTATCAAGTAAAGGTTCGATACCTGCTTCGCGTGCAATTTGTGCTTTAGTGCGACGTTTTGGTTTGTACGGAGCATAGAGATCTTCTAAACGCGTTTTTGTGTCTGCAGTTAAAATGGATTTTTTAAGCTCATCACTTAACTTCCCCTGCTCTTCGATAGTTTTTAAAACGGTAGCTCGGCGTTCTTCAAGTTCACGTAAATAATTCAAACGCTCCTCAAGTGTACGCAGCTGAGTATCATCTAAACTACCGGTGACTTCTTTGCGGTAACGAGAAATGAATGGGACGGTTGAACCTTCGTCTAGAAGTGTGATGGTTGCTTCTACTTGAGCTAATTTTACGCCAAGCTCAGTGGCGATAGTTTGTTCGATATTCATGGGTAATAGGTACTTTTTATTTTTTGTGAATTTAATAGCTATAAAAAACGAGAAATGTCATAACCTGATTTTACCAAAAGCTAAGTTCAAAACCAGACTTGTATTTTTATTAATTGTGATTTAGGCCGCAACGAAACATCTCATTTTCATGTTACGTAGGTGGGCTTAAGGAGCAAAGCGACGAAGCCAACAGCTTAAAATGTTGGCTTCACTGCGCTTAAGCCAACCTACAACGGTCCGCCATAGAGAAACATCTCATATTCATATTAGGTAGGTGGGCTTAAGGAGCAAGGCGACGAAGCCAACAGCTTAAAATGTTGGCTTCACTACGCTTAAGCCAACCTACAATTTAGTCCCTTCTCAATATCGAGATATTTTAAATAAACCTAATCGCCCAACTCTTCCCAACGAGCATAAGTTGTTTCAAGCTCTTTTTCTAATTCACTCAAGCGTGTTAATACTTTATCAACATCTTTCTTTTCTTGTTGATAAAAATCAGGTTCTGCAACCTGGTTTTGCAGCTGTTCTTGTTCAGCTTCTAACTTTTCAATATTTTGCGGAAGGGTATCCAGTTCAAATTGATCCTTATAACTTAACTTGGTTTTCTTTTTTTCTGGCTTTGCTTCTTTTTTCTCGGTTTTCTTGGCCGTTGTAGATGTATTGACTTGTCGTGATTGTCTTAACCAGTCTTCATAACCACCAACATACTCATTCACCTGACCATCGCCTTCAAAAGCAAGCGTACTGGTAACCACATTATCCAGGAATGTACGATCATGGCTTACCAGGATTAATGTACCATCGTAGTTGCAAAGCAACTCTTCCAGTAATTCCAGTGTTTCTACATCCAAATCATTAGTCGGTTCATCTAACACTAGTAAATTAGCGGGCTGAATAAACAAACGTGCAAGCAATAAACGATTACGTTCACCACCCGATAAAGATTTAACAGGCGAACGTACACGTGCCGGAGGGAATAAAAAATCTTGCAAGTAACTCATAACATGACGCGAACGGCCATTAATGGTAATGGTGTCACTGCCAAAGTTAAGATTATCCGCTACGGTTTTTTCAAGGTCGAGAACCGCACGTTGCTGATCAAAATAGGCAACTGATAATTTTGTGCCTAAACTTACTGTTCCAGTATCGGGTTCTAACTCACCCAGCAACATTTTTAATAGTGTACTTTTTCCAACACCATTTGGGCCCAGAATGCCTATACGATCACCACGCATGATTTTTGTGGTTAGCGACTTAACAATAGTTTTATCCGCAAAAGATTTAGAAATACCTTCAGCCTCAATGACTATCTTGCCGGATGACTCGCCACTTTCAACTTGTAACTTCACATTACCGACTTTATTTAAACGCGCTGAGCGTTCTCTGCGTAATTGTTCCAGGGCGCGGACACGACCTTCATTACGGGTACGGCGAGCCTTAATTCCCTGACGAATCCATACTTCTTCTTGTGCTAACTTTTTATCAAATAAAGCATTATGTTGCTCTTCGATAATGGCACGTTCTTCTTTGTTCTTAATATAGGTATCGTAATTCCCTGGCCATGAGGTGATTTTTCCACGATCAAGCTCCACAATTCGGGTAGCGAGATGTCGCAGGAAGGTTCGATCATGGGTAATGAATAAAACGGCACCATTAAAACCTAATAAAAAGTCTTCCATCCATTGAATTGCTTCAACATCAAGATGGTTGGTAGGTTCATCGAGTAAAATAAGTTCTGGATCCAACACTAAAGCACGCGCCAACATTACACGACGTTTATAACCACCTGACAACGAACCCATTAACGCATCTTCGGGTAACTCAAGTTTTGTTATGACCGTAGTAATACGTTGCTCTACATTCCAACCATCATTGGAATCAATTTCATCCTGTAAACGTGCAAGTTTATTATTAATGGAATCAGAAAAATTCGTTTCCATTTCATGTAGAACATGGTGATATTCTGCAATCACTTCACCGATATGATCCAGACCACCCGCAACAACATCATAAACGGTTAATTCATCGAGTTTCGGGACTTCCTGGGCAAGAATGCCAACACGTAAATCAGGCTTTTTCCACAAGCCACCTTCATCCAACTCTGCTACGCCTTCCATCACCCGCATTAAAGTCGATTTACCCGCGCCATTACGGCCAACCAGGCAGACCCGTTCACCAGCATCGATTTGCAAATCGACCTTATCTAATAAGGGAACGTGGCCATATGCCAAACAGGCAGATTCTAGTTTAATTAACGCCATGAGAAGGTTTTACCCGGAATTTAAAGAGCCGCTAGTCTACTATATTTAATGCAATAAATACTTTCATTTTCATCAGATTCTGCGATATCGTGGTACATTAAAATCATCTTTATAGGTAAATAAGTGGGGCAAAAATGAACATGCTAAAAAAAATTATATTGCCAGGATTTATCTTATCACTGGCTTCAATTATGGTCGCTTGTGGTGATAACCCGGATGAAGCTGCAACAAAAGATAAAGCGAAGGGCGATCACGTTTGGAAAACACAAACCGATACTTTACAGTCGGCCAAAGACATGGCGAACAAAATGCAAGAAAGCCTAAAACAGCAACAAGAAACAATGGATGAAAATAATTAAATTTCTATGGGACGTTATCGACCACCTCAACCAAAAAGTTCGCCTTATATTACAGCCGATGGCTATGCCAAACTTGATGCTGAACTTAAAGCAAAATGGAAACGCCGTGCTTATGTGGTGAAAATTTTGGCTGAAGCGGCAGCCGAGGGTGATCGCTCGGAAAACGCTGAATATATTTATCGAAAAAAAGAACTCCGTGAAATAGATTACCGAATTCGTTATTTACAAAAACGTTTACCCGATTTAAAAATTGTCGATAATCCACCAAGCAATCCACAACAAGTATTTTTTGCCGCATGGGTTACGCTGGAAGATGATAATGGTGAAGAAAAAATATATCGCATTGTTGGACCCGATGAGTTTGACCCCAAGAAAGGCTGGATCAGCATGGATTCACCAGTGGCAAAAGCCTTACTCAAAAAACACCTCGAAGATGAGGTAAAAGTTGAAACCCCAAAGGGCACTGAAAACTTTTACATTAGTCATATTACCTACGCTCAATAATATTTTATTTCATTTTGCCCCCGTTATTAGGCTAATTCTACCGGCTCACACAGATTAATTTGATCTGGATCAACAAATTCTTATTTACCCCTGTTTACTGCTGCAATAATTTTAGAAAGGATCTAAGGTATAAATAACACATAAATAATAATCCAATTACTAATAAACCGGAATATCCTTATCCCCCAAAGGAGAGAGCCATGGAAGATTTTAAACTTATTGATCAAATACAAACCGCCGTTGCGGTAATCGATAAGAACATGACTGTTATTGAGTCAAATGAAGCTTTCAAACAAAGAAATAATAAACAGAGCCTAAACCTTAGTCCTTTGAAATGTTATACAGCAGCTTACAACTCTGCTGAAAGCTGCGAAATAAAATCAGAAGGCTCCTGCCCTGTTACTGAAAGCTTTAAAACAAAAAAAATGTCTTCAGCGGTTCATCACGTTTGGGTTGAAGATCATGCCATTGTTGAGGAAATAACTGCCACTCCTGTTTTCGATGACAAAGGTAACGTTAAATACGTGATAGAAGAGTTTCGTGATATCACTAAATTACTAGGCTTAAAAAAAGGCATTATTAGCATTTGTTCTTACTGTAGAAAAATACACGAAGATGATGGTCGATGGGTAACTTTTGAAGCCTATTTACAAAAGCATACTGGAGCTAATTTTTCACATGGGATTTGTGAAGAATGTAATGATTCCTTATTCAGCGAATATAAAAATTCAGACTCTCATTAATCCAAAATTAAAAGCGATAGATAAACGTGATTCGGCACTTTCATTTTTAGATACTTCATGCAATGTATCTGGTGAGAAAAAAACAAACATTCCTTCTTCCGGTTTTATAATCGTTTTTTCATTATCAGCAGTAATAATTAAATCTCCTGAATTTTCAGGTACCCTTATATAATAAACACAAGATAACAATTCATCGTCATCATCATGAGTGTGCACCGTTGTTACATCTCCTGCTGCCATTGCATTCAACCAAAAACCTGACACCAACTTTTCTTCTTTGATATTTAAGATCTTCGCTGCATTTTCAAGCGCGGCATTAACAATAACTTTAAGTTCAGGTATTTTATTTACCTCAAGATAAATGTTTTCATATCGGCCATTAAAGAGATGCGTCTTCTCTTTAAAGTCATTATCAGTTAGAGATTCAAATTGCTCTAATACCATTTTATTAACATCAAAACAGGATTGGCTAAAAACACGTGTGTATAAATCCATCTTTAAAAATACCCTAACATTCGCATAACAAAATAGGATAGCCCGGCAAACACTAAACCCACTCCCCAGATAACCATCCAGTAGCGTTTAACGCGAAATCCAAAATAAATAAAGGCAACACCCAGGGTCAAACCTAAAATAATGGAAAAGAAAACCAAACCATCATCAACCGGCACACCTAAATTTTGATAATCACCGTTATCACGATAGCGCATAACTTATTCCTTTCTTATTTTAATTTACGAATATGAAAATCAAGCTTTTTACTTTTTTTAAGTTCATCAAAGTCATTAATTCGTTGCCGTAACATTTGGCTGGCTGCTGTTTTTTTCAAAAAAGCACCTACTGCATTAATGTAATGCGTTAAAGTAAATTGAAAAGAAGATTTAAATAAACCGGCTGTTTTTTTATACGAGACACCCGCACTATTTTTTAAATCTTTAGTACTAATGAAATTCATCACTAAAACACCTTCCGGGCTTAAGTGAGAATGTAATTTTTCAAACCAGGCTTTATTGGCTTTTGCTACACGAACAGGCTCGCCATCCTGCTCTCCAAATAAATCATCAATAATTAAATCAAAAGGTGGACCTGAATATTCATCAATCCACTTTATCGCATCCGCCTGTACCAGCCTGGCTAACTTACTCGTGATTCCAAAGTACCTTTTCGCCAGCATGATATGAACCGGGTTTAATTCAATCCCAATAATTTCCGCCGGTTTGATATAACGCTGCAATAAATGAATCACAGCGCCTCCCCCAACACCTAACACCAAAACCCGTTGAATCGATTCAGCCGGATAAAAAAAAGCAGGCAACATCAAAATATCCCAAACACCACCCGTTACCTCATGTTCAGAATTGTATTGGCTATGAAAGACTCCATCGGTATATAAACGACGTGTTTGGCCAGCGGTACGGACTTCATAACGGGTATTATTTATTGTTTTTTGCCACAATATGGCCATGTTTTATTGCCCAAAAAATTATATAAACCTATTGTTTCAATTTTACACTTTAATATCAATAGTTTAAGTAATAGTATAAAGTTAGCAAACAAAACAGTTTAACTAATCATTGAGCAAACGAAAAATTCTAAAATAATATTATGTTGAATCAAATCTCACTTGCCGCTGCCGGATTTTCTATTATTGCGTTAATTTTGCTTAACTTTCAAAAACGCACAGAATCTAAAATCACAAAAAACCTTGCTAATACATTACTGATTATTTTGATTGGCATTCAACTTTTACAGGCTTTATACATTACAGGTGCTCTCAGACTTGCAGACGTTACTGTATTTATTTATTTATTATTTTTAGGTTTTGTTGGACCGCTCTTTTATTTATATAGCCAACATATTTTGAAAACAGATAAAAAATGGTCAAAATATGAAAGCTGGCATTTCTTTCCTGTTTTACTTATTGCGTTAGCAGGCTTTTTATTCCCAGAGTATTTTAACGTGGCCTACTCCTTAATGTTCTTACTCGGTGGTATGTATATGAGCCGATTGGCCTGGTCTTTATATCAACTGCGCGTACGACGCACCCTCTTTAAAATGGAGTTTATATTTACGGCTGTTTTTTTAAGTTGGGCGATTATCGTTGTTCTGGTGGGAATGTTGAGTGCACAAGCAATGGATCTTTTAATCCCCATCCAAACCATCACGCTTGCGATGGCTATCGCAGCAGCAATTCATATTCAACTGAATTACCCTCACCTATTAAGTTCACTTGAAGAAATTGCACAGCGCCAGTATCAATCATCAACCTTGTTAAATGTCGACTGCGATGTGATTAAACTGCGACTAGAAGATTTAATGCACAACAAACAAGTTTATCAAGACAGTGAATTATCACTTTCTGCATTAGCCGAAATCCTGGATCTTAAATCGCACCAATTATCCGAACTCATTAACACCCAGCTCGGAATGAGTTTTTCCTCTTATCTACGACAGCAGCGCATAAAAGCAGCTGAAATTTTATTAAAAACGGAGCCGGAGGTATCAGTACTTGCGATTGGGTTAAGTGTTGGCTTTAGCTCACAGTCAGCTTTTTATTCCGCATTTAAAGAGTTTCACTCCATGGCGCCAGGTCAATATCGTCAGCAAATTGTCAATATCATCAGTAAATAACCGCTGAATGATCATTCCGCAACTCTCTAAGTAATTGAAAATAAATAACCACGTTCTAAGAACGTGGTTTTGCCCTCACCCTATAAGGGTGTATAAACTTGATTCAGACATTGCCTCATTGTTTACATCCTGAATTAAATTCTGAATAACTCCCCCTCTCTAACGTAGGTGAGTTCAAGGAACAAAGTGACGGAACTAACAAAAATGTAAAAAATGATGGATCCGTCACCTTGTTCCTTGATCCATCCTACGCATTCAACCTGTGCAACTCTTAGCTCAATGCCATAGCCTTTAACCTGCTCCTCGCCCTAAGGACGTGGATTTATTTTTTAATAAATAACTAAATATTTATCTATTCCTGATTGGGCAATCAGGAAGTCAAATTAGCCTCAGTCTGCTGTAATCCTTATCACATTAATGACGAGGAGGCCGTTATGGAACATCTGATTTATCCCAGTATAAAATTTATTCATATTATCAGTGCGACCTTATTGTTTGGTACCGGGCTCGGTAGTGCCTTTTATATGTTCATGGCATATCGAACGGGCAATACAAAAGTAATGGCGGCAACTAATCGATTTGTAGTTATCGCAGATTATATCTTCACAACTCCTACGGTCATTATTCAATTGGTAACCGGGCTTTATCTTTTAAATTACCTGGGACTTGAATGGACTTCACCGTGGAGTTTGTCTGTTCTGGGTTTGTATGCTTTTGTTGGAGCATGCTGGCTACCGGTTGTCTGGTTACAAATCTGGTTACGTGATAGAGCGCAGGAGTTAGATCACCTGGATAATCAATACAAACAGCGTATGAAGATATGGTTGATATTAGGTTTATTGGCTTTTCCTGCTGTTATTGTTCTTTATGTTTTTATGATTTTCAAACCATTTTGGGGATAAGGCCATGAAGATATTAATTACAGGCGTAAGCGGTTTTATTGGTCGGCATTTATATAATGCTTTAAGCCCGCAAGGCCATCATGTCATTGGTTGCAGTCGAAATGAAATAGTGAATATCAATTGGCAAAAACTTAATTTCAACCAAAATGTAGAAGACTGGCAACAACAATTACAAGCTATTGATCTTGTAATTAATGCAGTAGGTATCTATCAGCAATCAACATCGCAATCATTTTCATATGTTCATGATGAAGGCCCCAGTAGATTATTCGAGGCATGCAACAACCTTTCGGTCAAGGTGATTCAAATATCGGCGATTGGTGCTGAGCTAGAACACCCGGTAACTGAATTTTTAAGCAGTAAACGAAATGCTGACCAGGCCTTGCTTAAAGGTAATGATGCCAATATTGTTTTATATCCAGGGATTGTATTAGGTGAACAAGGTCGGAGTACGCGTCAACTCAGTTTGTTAGCACGTTTGTTTTGTATGCCGCTTGCTTTTGGCAGAAATAAGGAAATACCTTTGATCAGTATTCATCAATTAACCAATTATATTGTAGAGCTTATTGATAACTGGCCGACGTCGAAACAGACTGTCGTATTAGTTGCAAAACCTGAAACCATGGAACACTTATTAAATAATCTTCGACAATGGATGGGCTTAGGTAAAGGCTGTTTTATTTCTATTCCAAAGCCATTAACAAATATGACTTTTTATTTGTTCCCTAATTTATCCGTCGGGGCATTTAATAAACAAAGTATAAAAATGTTATCGGCCTATTCAACTAAAGAAGTTATCCCTATAGTAAATGAAACCGCTTCAGACTCGTTATTAAAAAACAACGCAACCGCAAGTTTTAATAAAGCAATAAAATTAAAGATGTTGTTTTACGTCAACTTAATAACCTTGAGTATTATCTGGATTGTTTCTGGATTAAGCTCGCTACTAAATATAGAACAGAGCCGTGAATTAATTTCATTAATCGGTATTGAGGGTAGTTTAGGCGACACCATTATTTTCACTGCCGCCGTAGGAGATATATTCCTGGGTATTTTGCTTTTTCTTCCAAAGCACAGACGATGGATTATCAAAATACAAATTAGTGTCATTATCATTTACAGTCTGATTATAGCGATATTTATTCCCCTATTCTGGCTACACCCCTTTGCACCCATTATAAAAAATGCAGCAATGATTGTATTAGCCTTGTATCTACTTATTGAAGAAAAGGAGTAACGTATGTTTAAAAAAATATTAGCGGAACAATGGGATTTATTAAGTCCTGCGGTACAGCAACACTATGGTATTCAGGATGGCGAAGAAATCACAATGCAAGGTGAATTAGCAGTAAAACATGGGCGGTTCATAAAATTACTCATGCCATTAATCCGTTTAACCGGTGCTCTTGTCCCTGTTGAAGGAGAGAAATTTAATGTCACGGTTGAGAACAAAAGAATTGGCGATACCTTTTACTGGCACAGACGTTTTAAAAAAAATAACAAGGTCTATGAATTTAAATCAAAAATGCAGCAATTTGATAATAACATTGTTGAATTTGTTGGTTTAGGTATCGGCATTCGCATGGGGTTAAAAGTAGTCGATGGCGGACTTGTTTATAAAGATAAGGGTTATGTTTTTAAATTAGGCTCAATATTAATTCCGATCCCCTTACGTCTTCTCATCGGAAAGTCATTTATTGAAGAATTTACAACCAAAGATACTCCGCACGATTTAGAAATGCGTTTCGTGGTCAATCACCCCTGGTTTGGTTTTGGCTTTAGTTATATGGGTTATTTTAATTTTAAAAAATAGAAATATTAACTAAAGCAAATTAGAAAAAACTGTCATTGCGCGCCCTGAATAGTGTTAAAAACACTATGAAGAAGTACTCTTGGGGTGAAAGAACAAAGTGACTTAAACATAAAATCGTATGGAACGATTTTGAACAAGCTTTGCTTGGCCCGAAGGGCGAATGGCACGACTGCAAGGATGCAGTCGTCGCAATGACGGGATTTGTTAAATTTTGCGGGGATCACTCACACTTTATTTTTTCTTCACAACCAACTGGATACTGTTGTTACCATCCACATGACACCGTTTATAACGGCTCGTAATACACTAGCACCGGCAGGTGTATGCCACCAAATAAGTATTCCAATATTTAGTAAAACAGTTATCCAGAAAATTATTCGAAAATTTTGTTTTTTAGATTTGTGTCGCAATTTTTGTTGCGCAACAATGGCTCCAGGCCAGCCACCTGCCAACGAAAGCAAGTGTAAGGTACTTTCCTGAGTTCTCCACTTCCCTTTTTTTGCCGCTGATTTATCCATTGCATAAATAACAAAAGTAACCAGGCTCGCAACCAGATAGAAATACAATACCAGCAATGGCGTCTTTTCTATTAAAGCTGAAGTAGCCACGATAATAAAAAATATAAGAACAGCAATTATTGATTTTGATCTGTTCACCAGCGCCCAAATTTTGGATCGTCTGTCCCCCGCTCGTCTTACTTTATCAGCACATACTCTGCCGTCTTTATCTTTCGATACAATATAAGTAACCACTTGATTTATTTCATCTTGTTTTTCGCGACGAGAAAAAGCTTTAATATGAACAAAAACCTGTTTCCCCCCATCCTTGGGAGAAATAAAACCAAAGCCTTTATCATTGTCCCAGGACGTTATTTTTCCTTTAATTCGCATATTGTTTTTTACTGCTAACCTAATATTTAAGTAAATAGTGAAATAGGAGCCAGAGAATAATTATTTCTATTCTTAGAGAGTGTTATTTTCTGACAGAATTTATTATAAGAAAAAAACGAGACAAAGAACGTAATTCTTTATTTAATAACCCTCTATATCTGCCTATAATAAGAAATTAATCTTAAATGATGATAGAAAACAGGTATCAGAGAGCACCTCTTCACATTGTGAAGTCAACAATGCTAAGGGCGCATATTCTCTAACATTAGAAACAATTGATCTCTGACACCTAATTATTTCAGGTTTAGGTGGATCCGCTTCGCTTGATCCCCCCTACATTAGAGTGAGCGGGTATTCGGAATTTTTTTAGATTCAAATATTTTATTAATTATTACCCTTTTAAAAGTAATATGTAAGTCTTGATTCTATATGTTTCTACATACGCCAACCAGAACTTGATATAACTACAGATACTTAAATTATTTGTTTATCGATTAGTTGTCCTGACTGATTTAATCAGCTGCATCATCTTAAATAATGCCAGCAACATTATGCCAATGACCAGTCCAACAATAAGATCCGCAACTAATGTTGGTAGTACCGACATGAAGTGATGGATTGCATCAATGTTGTGAACAAACATACCTCCGCCAACCAGAAGCATTGCAATGGTGCCAATGATCCCCAACAAGTGAATTACTTTTGGCAACGCGTTGATCAACAGCTCACCCGTAAGATGTGAAAACCTGGCCATAGCCCCTTTCATAAGTTTAGCGCGTTCCATAAGGTGCAAACCGGTATCATCCATACGTACAAGAAGTGCCACCACACCGTATACGGCAACCACGGCCAGTATTGCAATAAAGCTAACGACCATTATTTGAATAGGAAGAGATTGCTTGATTACTGTATCCAGGGTAATAACAATAATTTCTATCGAGAGGATAAAGTCTGTTCGTATTGCAGCCTTAATTTTAGCCGCCTCTGAATGTAATATCTTTTTCTTATCGGATGATTCACTCGCGGCAGGCTTATTAATGTGAGGGCGTGTAATCCATTCATACACTTTTTCTGTTCCCTCATAACTAAGGTAAGCACCACCCAGTAGCAGGATAGGAACAATCAACCATGAAGCATAAGCGCTTAACAAAAATGCAATAGGTAAAATAATAATCTTATTAAGCAACGCTCCCTTGGTGATCGCCCATATCACCGGCAACTCTCTGGAAGCATGAAAGCCCGTCGCCTTCTCCGCGTTAACCGCGAGATCATCCCCTAATAAAGCCGCCGTTTTTTTAGCCGCCACTTTACTCATTACCGCAGCGTCATCAAGCAGCATTGCAACATCATCAAGTAGCGCTAAGAGACCGACCGCCATATTTATCCTTTATTGAGATAATGGTTGTGTATAAAAACAAAAGTAATTGATAGGATTTTACTCTAACCTCAAATATTCTTCTGCCCTTTTAAATTTAATTATGGTCTGCCCCTTTTAATTGAGCCCAAATATCTTATCACAAAGATCTCTATTCCCAATGAATAGCTACGGGCTTCCTGGTCGAAAATAAGGTAAAATTATCTTTCATTAATATTAGGTCATTTATATGCAGCTCAGAGAGATTAATAAGATTCGTTATAGAAAGCATCTTAGAATGGTATTTGCCGGTATAGTATTTGCTCTTTTAATTTTCGCACCCGCGACTTCTGCATTAATTATTTCCCTTTTCAGCAACCCGGAAGCGTCATATCTTTTTCACAATCTGGCAGGTGTAGTCATTGCAGCGACTATAGTCGTTTTTGTACTAAAGAAATTTCGTCAGCACCCTTATATGTTTGAGGTGGTCTATGTCTGGGATTTAAAACAACAGTTAAATCGGATATATCGCAAACAACGCAAGATAGAAGCCGCAATTGAAAATAATGATAAAGATGCCATGATCATTATGAATTTTATGCACCGTGGTTCAAAACAACTTTATGAACTAGACGATAACACCATTACGATGGAAGAATTGCTGAGAAAAATCCAGATTCATGATAAACGTATGGAAGCGGCAGGATTGAGTTCACTCACAGACTCATATAACCCAGCCATGTTAGATCGGTTTTAGATGCCATAGAGAAAGTATCGTAGCCTGGATATTTTAGTTATTAAAAATCAGCTGTTTTTGTTAGCTATCTTCATATAAAATCCGCCATAAAATTTTGCTTATTAAATACTTCTAAAACATTAATATTTAACTAGCGACACCTTATTATCCCTTTCTAAGATGACACAAAACAAATGAATGATAAAACGATAGTAACTCACAATGGTAATTTTCATGCAGATGATGTTTTCAGTATCGCTGCACTTAAGATCATATTCCCTTCTTTTAAGCTCATTCGCACACGTGATTCAGAGCTTATCACCAAGGCAGATATTGTAGTTGATGTCGGTGGTGAATATGATTCGGATACAGACCGTTTT
>JAUVEN010000023.1 GCA_030594815.1 Gammaproteobacteria bacterium | reverse complement strand
ACTTCAATAACGATGTGGTTACTTTCCTGATAGGCTTCAAGAATCAATTTACCGGCTTCGGGTTTATTTGCTCGTAGACGTTCTTCAGCTGATTCAATACCATGGTCAATCGCATTACGAATAATATGAATGAGTGGATCTGATATTTCTTCAACAATCATTTTATCCAGTTCGGTTTCTTCACCACGTAAAATTAAATCAACTTTTTTACCCATGTTCATGGTTAAATCATGCACCAAGCGAGGATAACGATTAAACAAATGCGATATAGGTAACATACGCATTTTCATTACACCTTCCTGAAGTTCATTAGAGGTACGACTCAGGGATGATATTGCTTCACCTAACCGATAAGTAAAGGCGCGGAACTGTTTAAGTTCTTTTTGTTGTTCACTACCTAACATTTCCTTAAGGTACTGTTGCATGTCACGCATTTCATTAAATAACTGATAAAAGTAAGAACGATCTACAACCAATTCGCCAACCTGATTCATTAAAGCATCAATCTTATCGGCATCCACACGCATGGTCTTCTTGATCTTTGTACTTTTATTTTCCTGTTCTTTAGCTTTTTGTAGCTCTGCTTTTTGTTGCCGCGGTGATAATTTTTTCGCAGCTTCGATTGCATTTTTCTTTGCCGCAACGAGTTTTTTACTATCTGATTTTTCAGGCGTTACCAATTCATCAAATACACTATTTAAAGTTTCATATTCACTATCTGAAACTTTCTGTGAAGACTCATTCAATGCATTATTTAAACGGCTAACCAACTGGTTATTAGCGCTTTTTTGTACCGCTGTTTTTTCTTCAACGGCTGCTTCACTTTCTTTAACAACTTCTACAGCTTGTTGCTGTATTGGTTTTTCTGCAGGAATATATTCTGTGGTAATTTTATCGGGTGTCCTAGTGTCAGAAAAAGAAGGAACATTTAAGTCTGACAACATAGGGAAATGGCGAATTAACTCATCCAGATACACTTCCATAAAACCAAGGTCAGCATCTCCACCTGCCAAATCTCCCCGAGCTTCTTCAAGCGCTAAAGACCAGTTAGATAATATAATAAATAATTCTTCATACCCCATGTAGTTTGCTGAAGAACGCAAACGTTCAACGGCTTCTTTACATTCGAGCAAATGATCATCATCAACAGGGGCAAGTTTAAAGTGTGAGACAGCGGAAGATAAAAAACTAAATTGTTCCTTTAAATGCTCAACAAAGATATTAAATAGCTCTTCGTCATTTTCTTCTTTGTAATCTATAACAGAAGCTGATGCAGATGATTGCTGTGCTTCATCTGTTACTAAATCTGATTCAGTTGTTGCTATTGCACCCGTAGAGATCAGTGTACTTAATACTTCAATTAAATCATCTACCGCGGACTGTTCCTCTTCTTTTGTATCTAGTTCTGAAACTAGGGTAACAATACGATCACGACCTGAAATTAATAGATTTACAATATCCGTATTGGTTTGCATATCTCCCTGACGCAACAAGTCCAGTAAATCTTCAAGCCGATGTGACAAGCGTGATATTTTATCTAAGCCTGTTAGTTGCGATGCACCTTTAACATTATGCATGGTTCGGAAAATATCATTTAATAAATTAATATTGCCAAAATCAGCATTCAATTGAAGTAATAATGATTCCATTTCATCCAGATGTTCTCTAGACTCATCAATGAAGTCATTTAATAGTGATTTATTAATAACAGAGACAGGTGTCTCTGTTTGTACAGAGCCTTCTTCAGGTTGTTGCGTAACATTTTCTTGTACCGATGTTTCCTGACGGTCTGCATAAACTGATGTTGCAAGATCAGCAAGTTGAGGAAAGCGTTTAACCAGGTCATCTAGGTAAACATCCATAAAATCAATAAAGGCCTCATTGCCATTTGCTAAATCTACCCGCGCTTCTTCTAATGAAGACGCCCAGCTAGCAAAGAAATCAGTTAACTCATCATACCCCATGTAATTTGCAGACGACTTAAGATGATTTACCGCATCTTTACATTCCTGTACCTGCTCTATATCTGGTGGCACTTGTTTAAACTGGGATGCAGACACAGATAGCACACTGAATTTTTCTTTCAGATGTTCAATAAATATACCAAATAATTCCTGATCATGTTCTTCACTGGTAACATCTGTCGGTGATGTTATTTGTGTTGTGGATTCTGATTCTACAGTTTCAACCGGCGCTGAAATTGTGCTTTCTGCTACTACTTCAGTTTCATCACTCTGTTCGATTTGTGCAGTAAACTTTTCAATTAAATCATCAACAGATGAACGCTCTTCCTGAGAAGTTTCCAATTCAGAAACAAGCTCAATAATTCTGTCTCGACCAGTAATTAATAAATGCACAATTTCTTGTGTTGTTGCTTTATTTCCTTGGCGAAGTAAATCCAATAAATCTTCAAGACGATGTGACAAGCGTGATATTTTATCTAGCCCAGTTAGTTGCGATGCACCTTTAACATTATGCATGGTTCGGAAAATATCATTTAACAAATCCAGGTTGCCTAAATCATTGCCTAATTGCAGCAATAATGATTCCATTTCATCCAGATGTTCTCTGGACTCATCAATGAAGTCATTTAATAGTCCCATGTTAATATCGGTCATTATCTTTTCCTTATTGGTAACTGATTTATTTCATTTTCCGAATTAAAATCAGCCTCAATTAATTTCCTACCAGCTCAAGAATCTGTTCAGTCTTATGTTTATTCACTAAGCCAATGGCACCAATCTTGTCTACTTCATCACGATACTTATCTTCATCAAGATTCGACAAAATTAAAATTTTAGCATCGCTGTCTATACTTATAATTTCTTTTGATGCAGTAATACCATCCATACCACGCATGGTAATATCCATAGTTACAATATCTGGCTTAAGCTCTTTATACATTTCAATTGCATCCGCACCACTGCTGGCTTCGCCTACAATTTCATGTCCAGCTTCCTTTAGGACTTTCATAATGACTTTGCGCATCATTGTGGAGTCTTCAACAACTAATATTCTTTTTCCCATTTACATTTCCAATATCATCTAAGGTAATTATTAATACATTAATCTACAGTTACTTCTTCAATTAACTTAACTTCATCAAAGTCCATATCTTTAAGTGCATAATATTCTTCATTAAACAAAATACTGTCAAAATCAAGAATAATCAGAAGCTTGTTATCGATTTCACATACACCGCGAATATACTGATTTTCAAGTCCAGCAATAACAATGTTTGGTGGTGGATCAATGTCATCTTCTGCAATCTTAAGTACTTCAGAAACATTATCGACAATAAAGCCCACTACTCGATTACCGATACTTAAAATAAGTACCCAGTTTTTTTCTACTAATGTGTCCGCCTTAAACAAACTTAAACGTTTACGTAAATCGATAACCGGAATAATATCGCCACGTAAATTAATCACCCCTTCAACAAATGAAGGTGAGTTTGGTACTGGTGTCACATCAGTGGAACGAATAATCTCCTGCACCGCTAGAATATCAACACCAAACCTTTCTTGACCTACGCCGAATCCGACTAACTGCATCAAGCCATCGTCTTCATCATCCTCTAGTCGTTCTAAATCAAAAGTAGTGTCAGCCATTTTCATAAACCTCCATAAATAACCTCATCAATGTATTAACAGGAGCGACCTTTATAAATATAAAGGCAACTTCATCAACAACTTAAATCTTAAATTGTTGTACCTGTGTTGTGAGATTGTCTGATTGCTGACGTAAGTTATCGGTGATACCTACAACCGTGCCCGCGCCTTCTACTGTTTGTGATGCGGCGTCTGCAGACTCATGTGAAAGCTTGGTAATCGCTTTAGAACGTTGAGCCTGTAAACCGGTTAACTCACTCATTTCATTACCACGTTGTACCACGCCATCCATTTCTTTATTCATTTCCTTAATCGAGTCATTCGATTCATTTACCAAGCTGGTGATGTTATTAGAGTGTTCTAAAAGAACTTTCAAAGCGGATTCTGCCGCAGTACGACGAACACCCTGTTCCTGTGCCATGCCTCCGATTTCTTTTGCCAGTGTATTCAAGCTTTCTACCTGACCTTTTACTTCAATGGTATTTTTATCTAATATTTCTGAGGTATTACTGATTGCCTCGATAGCCTGCATATTAATTCGGCCGCCTTCTGCAATCTTAACTAGTGCTTGTTGTGATTGATCGGTTAGTTTTACACCCTCGGCAACGTTACCGGTTGACTCTTTAATTAACTGTGTGATTTCTTTTGCTGCTTCAGATGAACGTTGCGCTAACTTACCAACCTCGTCTGCAACAACCGCGAAACCCTTACCGTGCGCACCGGCACGTGCAGCTTC
Organism: Gammaproteobacteria bacterium; assembly: GCA_030594815.1. GTDB lineage: Bacteria > Pseudomonadota > Gammaproteobacteria > UBA6429 > Thiohalophilaceae > JAGLTQ01. The sequence continues at coordinate 28,122 of JAUVEN010000023.1, read as the reverse complement.
TACCGCAGCATTCAGTGCGAGTAAGTTGGTTTGTTCTGCGATTTCGGTGATTACACCAATAATTTCAGATATTTGTTCAGACGATTCAGAGATAGCCTGCATACCTTTTACCGTTGTGGCAATGGTTTCACGCCCCTCGGTTGCCGCATCTAATGAGGCTTTACCATGTTCTTGTGCCTGACCTACCGCCGACTGCATGTTTTCTACCGCTTCAACCATGTGACCAATCGAGCTGGTCACCTGTTCCACCATATCGCCCTGTGCTTGTGCAGATGCAACAACCTTGGCACCGGTTTCACCCATTTCAGATACCTTTTCAATGGTGGCATTTGCTTCTTTATTTGTACCTGTCGCGGATGACGATACTGTCTGCATTTTGCTTACCAGATCGGACAATAGATTCTGTGACGATTCTGCCGCTAACCTCTGTCCTGCTGCTGCGTTGGATACCTGACCTGCGGTATTCCCCATTTCAGTGATTACTTTTTCTGAAGTCTGAGCACGTTTCATTTCTTCTTCTGCACGTTTTCTGTTTGCACCTGCTCGAGTTGCCACGTCTACCGAGCTGCTTTCCACATCGACCGCTGCAATTGATACGATGCCGAATGAATCTCGAATACCTTGCATCATCTCGTTAAATGCCACTGACATGGTGCCGATTTCATCTGTCGCAGAAACGGGTACTTGCAAGGTCAAATCTTTATTCGTGGTGATTTCACCAATGGTCTTTGATAGTAAGACAATAGGTGATGCAATTGCTCGTGTTACGATCAAAGAGATGAACAAACCAAAAGCCAGCGCACCTACCGCTGCGAATAAGATTGCGCGTTCTGCCTCTATTTCATCCGCCTCCGCTTTTTTGGCTGATTCTTCCGTGAAAAGCTCTACCTGCTTCAAGAATTTTTCTAATTCGTGATCCAATGCTTCTTCTTCTTTTTCGATGGCTTCTGCCAATTTATGCATTTCTGAAAATTGTTCTTTTTCAATTAAATCAAATAATTGATGTACATGTTTTTCATAATCAGCATGCTCACGCTCGATGATTTTAAGATGTTCAGAAATTTCAACGAACTCGCGTCGAGCTGCCTCAGAAACTGCCGATGCAATCGCAATCTCAGCAACTTTTTCACCCTCAATAATCTTTGCATCTGCGTGCTTGGTTAATTCATCAAACTTATCTTCCGCTTGTTTTAGCTGTCTAGTTATACCTCTTACATCATAATCTGCAGCAGTGACTATCTCGCCACTTTCATTCAACTTTGTCGTCGTCTTACTAAACGAGAGACCTTCAGCAAAGCGTAATACCCTTTCAAACCAGATCGCTTGCTCTAACTGCGTTACCGTGATTTCCGTGATTACATTTACCAAAGGAATATCATTTTCTGCAATATCTTTGATTTCCTCACCGATGTGCCCGATTTTCACCGTTGCGTAGTAAGAAGAACCTGCCATAAAGGCCAAGAGTATCAAGGCCAAAGAGAATATCTTTGTACCTACCTTCAAATCACTATAACTTTTCATCGTATTTCTCCGTTTCTTATCTTATCTTTAAGAATTATGAATTTATCTAATTACAAATGTTACGTTTGTTAACCTGTTCAATCTGTACCAGCAGCAACCGTTGCATGAAGGCTGCTAAGAGTGGTTGCAATATCTTTATCTGCCACATATATACTGCCCGTTGCCCGATCATGTGCGCTAGTTGGCATGGTTTTACAAAGCGATGTTTTTTGATCTTGCGTAATCGCAGTGCCTCCCATGCGGACAATTTCTTCCAAGCCTTCTGAACCATCAATGCCAGAACCAGAAAGCACAACACCAATACAGTTTTCTCTCACAACATCGGCTGCAGAAAACATGAGCATATCAACTGCACCTTTACGTGAAGCAAACGGTGCGGGGCTCACATGTAAAGTGTAATCATCACCTTGTTCATGCACGGTTGTGTAGTCGAGACCAGAGTTGAGATAAACCACCCCGGGACGTAAGACTTCATCATGCGCAGCACGTTTAACGTGGATCGAACTAATATTATTGAGATAACTGGCAAAGGCATCGACATGTTCCCGAATGGCATACATGGCTACCAGGTAGCTAAATGGCACATCAGAATTTAAATGAGGAATAAGTTTTAATAACGCACCATAACCACCTTCAGCGGTACCAATCGTAACAACTTTTTCGGGTTTCCCATTTTCAAAACTGTAATCCTGAACCAGGTTATGATGAGCGCTGCGAATATATTTAATCGCACCTACTTCGACTTCAGCCGCATATTCAATTTTGCTACGAATATCGGCTTCCTGTTCACTTAAGTCGGTATCCTGTAAGGCAGAAGGTTTGGCAATAAAATCTACTGCGCCATAACGTAAAGCATCAAACGCCACCCGTGCACCTTCAAGCGTTAAGCTACTTAACATCACAGTTGGAATCGGGCTTTTTATCATGATATGTTTAAGTGCAGTAATACCATCCATAACTGGCATCGCAACATCCAGAGTAATGACATCAGGCTCATGCAATGCAATGGCTTCTATGGCTTCTTCACCATTGGCCGCTTGTCCCACAACCTGAATATTAGAGCCATAGGAGAACATATCCGCGATGGCGTCTCGCATCACTTTGGAGTCATCAACTATTAATAATCTAATATTTTCTTTCATTATTTAATATCGTCTTTAAGCTTATTGTTTTGTTCTTGCAAGATGCTTTTTAACCTGATCTATCAGCTCTTCAGGATTAACCGGTTTGGTAAGATACTCATCGGTTCCGCGCATCTTTCCCTTTAATTTATCGAACAAGGCATCACGCGATGTCAGTGCAATAACAGGTAATTTTTTGTATTTTTCATTTTTGCGGATGATATCCAGCACTGCATAACCATCTAACTTAGGTAAAATTAAATCTAACAACACTAAATCAGGTTTCACTTCTTCCACCATACTGACCGCTTCTTCTCCATCGACCGCTTCAAAAATGGAATATCCTGCCTTTACTAAAGCATTCACCACTAACTTTCTGGCCATACCACTGTCTTCAACGACTAATATTTTTTTCGGCCGTTGGGCTGAAGCCGCAATACCATCCTGCATATTATCAATGGGTTGGCTTAAATTATTTAAAATAACTTCATTAGACGGTAAGCGCTCAAAATAAACTCTTGGATTATCTCGTTTAGTGAGATCGGACTTAAAAAAGTAAAATGCTCTTTTAACTTCACGTAAAAGCTGCACCCCTTTCATGCTGCCTTGCATTAAATGAAATACTTCAATAATTTTGCCTTTCGACAAGGTAATCGTTGCGCCGTGACCTTGATCAGTCCTCAAATATAAGGTGCCTGAACGCTGCTCAAAACATAAACGTTTTAAAGTTCCAACGGCCTCACTAAAAGGAGGTAATGTTTTGCTGCGTTTTGTCACTTACTTGTCTCCAAACTCTCTATCAAGTGCTTCTATGGTGTCGATTCATTATTATCGGCAGCAATAAAGGTATTTTTAATAAATTAACGCCAATATTCACTATCAAGCTTGTTTTATCAATTTGGGGGGAGTATCGGCCAAAAATAGAGGGACTTTAGAAAAATATTAAATATATTTAACATTTAATATACCCATACTTTTTATACGTTATTAGCCTTTAATAGCTCTATCGTTCTATGTTCCCATATTTAATAAACGCCTATATATAATGTGCATACTTAGTATACACATTTTTATTAATGAGTCTAACTCCTAAGGGGAATTATAGAGATAACACTTAAGCTATTGAAATATAAGAAATATAAATAACTGCTGGGGCGACTTTAAAACCATAGTATCTATGTGGTTGAATTTAAAGCGTATTTCTACTGAAAGGATCGGAATTAAATTTTCTATTTATTAAATAATTCTTCTTCCATTGACAAAAAGACCTGGTAAGCATTGCGACGATTTGCTTCAGCAAATGCCGGTAGCTTCTCAAATTCACTCCAGTCCGTTTTATCATACGTTTCTGCAAAATCATCCATATTTTCAACAGCTCCAGCCATCACTGTACGAATCTTAGCGAGATAAGAACGCGTTGAACTTATAGCCTTGTTAGGATTTTTAGCTGCAGGACCATGACCAGGAATCAACGCGGTAATTTTACCCACTTCCATTTTGATTAGGGTGTCTAACCATCTTTTAGTATTGGCATCGCCTAAATAAGGAACGCGCCCCTCAAAGATAATATCTCCAGAGAAAAAGACGTTTTCCGGTTCGACAAATAATGTTAAGTCACCATCAGAGTGAGCAGCACCCAAAACATCAAGCGTGAAATCTATGCCACCATGCGAGAATTTCATAGGCTTTTCGACGATAACATCCGGTGTTACTAAATGTGTGCTTTCATTAACCCAAGGCTCTAATTCAAAACGACGTAATTCGAGAAGCTCATCATTCTTCGATAAACTTAAATATTCCATCGCACCTTTAGGAGCAATAATTTGAGCACCTTGCTCTTTGAACACCTGTAAGCCATAAATATGATCTGCATGGTAATGACTCACGATCACTTTAAGAATTGGCTTATCGGTAACAGTACGAATTTTTGTTAAGAGTAAGTTGGCGAGTGAAGGTGTTCCTAACGTATCAAAAACGATAACACCTTCATCGGTAACGATGAAACCCGCATTAGAAATAAACCCTTCGTTATCTGTCGCTATGCCCGCTTTACCCTGTACATAATAAATATGATCAGAAACTTGCTTTAGCTCCATCTTTACATCAGTTTCAGGATAAGTGGACTTTGCTGGTTCATTACAACCTAATAACAAACTTGTGATAATAAAAATGACACCTAACCGCATTACTTCTCTCGCTTTTTCTCTTTTCGTTTTTGTCTGAAAAAATCAGTCAGAATTTGACCACATTCTGTTGCCAGTACACCATGAGCAACATCAACCTGATGGTTTAAACTATCTGTTCCTAAAATTTCAAAGGCACTCTCTGCAGCCCCAGCCTTAGGATCTGTCGCGCCATACACAACACGTTTAACACGTGAATGAGTAATTGCTCCTGTACACATAATACAGGGTTCCAGAGTGACATAGAGGGTCGTATCCAGTAACCGATAATTATTAATTTTTTTTGCTGCAGAACGCAATGCCATAATTTCAGCATGAGCGGTAGGATCATTATCACTAATTGGACTATTCCAACCCTCACCGATCACTTGTTCATCATAAACAACAACTGCGCCTACCGGTACTTCACCTTCAGACTCTGCTCGTTTCGCAAGCTCCAAAGCATGCTGCATCCAGAAAATATCCAGTGATTCCTGTTCAGATTTATCATTCATATTTTTAACATCATGTTAGCCACAAAGGACACGAAGAGTGCTTTAAAAATTAAAAACCTTGAACCACGGGGAACACAGGGAAAGCAAAAATATATTTCCCCCCGTGCTCCCCGTGTCCCCAGTGGTTTATTTTATTTTTATACTTTCTTGGTGTTCTTCGTGGCTCAATCTCTTTTTTATTTAATACTTTCAAGCTCAACCAGTTCACGATCACGCATACCGAGTAAATATAAAATCGCATCCAACCCAAGATTGGCGATTGAGTGTGAGGCTTGTTCTTTAACAATTGGTTTTGCATGGAATGCAATACCTAACCCGGCAATGGCTAACATCGGTAAATCATTGGCACCATCACCAACCGCAATAACTTGCTCTGTACTAATACCTTCTTCTGCAGCAATTCGTGTTAATAACTTCGCCTTCATTTGGCCATCAATAATATCGCCTTTTACCTTGCCGGTAAGTTTACCGTCTTCAAAATCAAGTTGATTCGCATAAACATAATCAATACCTAATTTTTCTTTTAAGTAATTTGCAAAATAAGTGAAACCACCAGAAAGAATGGCGACTTTATAACCGAAGTGACGTAAGTGACTAATTAAGCGGGCGGCACCTTCTGTAATAGGTAAGTTCTCAGCAATTTCTTTTAAAACGGACTCATCCATACCTTCAAGCAATGCCATGCGTTGGCGGAAGCTCTCTGAAAAATCTATTTTACCCTGCATGGCAGATTCCGTAATGGCAGCAACCTGTTCACCTACACCAGCTGCTTTCGCTAACTCATCTATTACTTCAACCTGAATGAGTGTTGAGTCCATATCAAAGCAAACTAAACGGCGACTACGACGATAAAGATTATCCTCTTGTACTGCTATATCGAGATCGAGTTCTTGTGAGATATGAAGGAATGAAGAATGCATCGCAGCAATGTCATCAACGTCACCACTTAGAGAAAGTTGTACCGATGCGCCTCGAGAGTGTTCAGATTTATTCTCTAGCTCATCCAATGGCAACCGACCTGATAATCGACTTATTTGATCGATATTAAAACCTTGTTCAGCCACAACTTCGGTAACACGCGCTAAATGTCGTGCAGTTATTTGTCGCCCAAGCAAAGTAACGATGTGTTTAGCTTTACCCTGAGCATTTACCCAGTGTTCATATTCATCTTTAGTGACAGGAGTAAAACGCGCGTTAAGATTAAGCTCATGCGCTTTGAATAAAATATCTTTAAACACAGAACAGTTTTTGTCTTCTTCAGGAGATTCGATCAAAATACCAAGTGATAGACTTTCATGAATAACCGACTGACCAATATCTAAAATATTGATCTCATACTTAGCCAAAATTCCAGTTAATGCAGAGGTTAATCCTGAACGGTCTTGTCCCGAGATAGTAATAAGTACAACGTCAGACACTGAGATATCCCCACAAAATCAAAAAAAATAAAAGATTTAGCCACAAAGGACACCAGGAACACAAAGAAAAGATAAAACAAAAAGAATAAACCACGGGGGGAAATATATTTTTGCTTTCCCCGTGCCCCCTGTGGTTCAAGGTTTTTAATTTTTAAAGTATTCTTGGTGTTCTTCGTGTCCTTTGTGGCCAATTAATTATTTTGTTATTCCCACTCTATCGTACCCGGTGGTTTACCGGTAACGTCATAAACAACGCGAGAAATGCCTTCAACTTCATTAACGATACGGCTTGAAACATGTTCCAGAAACTCATAAGGAAGATGTGCCCAACGTGCGGTCATAAAATCGATAGTTTCAACTGCACGCATTGCTACAACGTATTGATAACGACGACCATCACCTGTAACACCTACAGACTTAACGGGTAGGAATACAGTGAAGGCCTGACTGACTTTATGATAAAGCTCATTTTTATAGAGCTCTTCGATAAAGATATGATCGGCTAAACGTAAGATATCAGCATATTCTTTATGTACTTCACCAAGGATACGAACACCTAAACCAGGACCAGGGAATGGATGACGATAAACCATGTCGTAAGGCAAACCGAGCTCAAGACCTAACTTACGCACTTCGTCTTTAAATAATTCTCGTAATGGTTCACACAATTTTAATTTCATGTGTTCAGGCAAACCACCCACGTTGTGATGTGATTTAATTAAATGCGCTTTACCTGTTTTTGCGCCAGCCGATTCAATAACATCAGGATAAATTGTGCCTTGAGCTAACCATTTGGCCCCTCCCGCCTTCCCTGGCTCACAGGGCATTTGTCCATCCATGGACGGCACATTTGAAAGCTTATTTGATTCTTCTTCAAAAATTTCTACAAACAAGTTACCAATAATTTTTCGTTTTTCTTCAGGATCAGCAACGCCTTTTAATCTTTTCAGGAAACGTTCTTCTGCATCTACACGAATAACTTTTACACCCATGTGTTCCGCAAACATAGCCATAACCTGGTCGCCTTCCTGATAACGCAGTAAACCATTATCTACAAAAACGCAGGTAAGTTGTGCACCAATGGCTTTATGTAATAACGCAGCAACAACAGAAGAATCAACACCGCCAGACAAACCTAAAATAACTTCATCTTTACCAACATCTTTTTGGATGGTCTTAATATTACTTTCAATAATATTATCGGCAGTCCATAAATTTTCACAGCCACAGATATCATGAACAAAACGTTCAATAATACGTTGTCCCTGATTGGTGTGAGTCACTTCTGGATGGAACTGAAGACCGTAAAATTTACGTTCTTCATCGGCTATCCCCGCTATCGGTGCATTGTCCGTTGATGCCATGAGTTTAAAACTTTCAGGCATTTCAATAACGTGATCGCCGTGGCTCATCCAGACATCTAGTAAACCGTACCCTTCGGCACTGGTTTCATCTTCAATATCTTTTAATAATGCTGTGTGACCACGAGCGCGAACCTTTGCATACCCATACTCATGATGATCGGCATTTTCGACTTTGCCACCCAATTGCATGGCCATTGTCTGCATGCCATAGCAAATCCCCAAAACGGGCACACCTAATTCAAAAACTACCGGGTCTGCATTTGGCGCATCACTGGCTGTTGTCGTTTCTGGTCCACCCGAAAGAATGATGCCACTGGGCTTAAAATCCCGAATTTCCTGTTCAGAGATATCCCAGCTATAGAGTTCTGAATATACGCCCGCTTCGCGAACACGACGTGCTATGAGTTGGGTATATTGCGAGCCAAAATCAAGAATTAATATACGATCAGAATGGATATCCACGGACATGGGCGGTTTCTCTGCTGGTTGGGGTTAAGCTAATAAAAAGGCTGCCAATGATCAGGCAAAACCTAATAAAAATCAAGGGTTTGATGTTACAATAGAGAAGTATAAAGTGGGTAGTCTGCTAATAATCCAATCAATTCAAACACATAAAATAGCAGTTTCATAATACAGGGAATAACACTAATATATTCCCTGCTTTGGTCGATAAACTATAAATCAGGTATAACAAAAAAGTATTACTAAAGCCCTTATTTATAATTAGAAGTGAAACACAACTTGGATAAAACTACACAAAAAATTAATGCTCAGTCCCCCAGTTCATCTGTGCCGGATATTCAAATTTCAGGCTATAAAATTATGCGTGAACTTGGGCATGGAGGTATGGCACATGTCTATCTGGCCATTCAGGAAAGTTTTGGTCGAGAAGTTGCTTTAAAAATACTCTCTCCTCACCTGACCGATGATGAGCAGTTTTCAAAACGTTTTTTGCGTGAAGCCAGAATTGTTAGCCAATTAAACCATCCTAATATTGTGACTGTTTATGATGCGGGTAAACAGGGTAAATACCACTACATGTCAATGGAATATATTCCTGGCAAAGATCTTAAACAGCTAAAAGATTCTATCTCACGTAAAGAAGCCATACGAATTGTTAAAGACGTCGCGGATGCGCTGGAATTTGCAGGTTCTAAAGGCATTGTTCACCGCGATGTTAAACCTGAAAACATCATGATCCATCAATCTGATAATCGTGTCATCCTGATGGATTTTGGTATCGCCCATGGTGATGATATCTCCCATGGCATGACACAAACAGGCAAAGCCATTGGCACTCCGCACTTTATGAGTCCAGAGCAAACCAAAGGACTAAAAGTTGATCACCGTTCTGATATATACAGCCTTGGTGTCGTTTTATACCAATTACTATCGGGTAATTTACCCTTTGATGCAGACTCCGCCGTTGCCGTTGGAATTAAACATCTCACTGCCCCAATCCCATTATTACCGGGTGGACTTGAAATATTTCAACCTATTATTAATCACTGTCTCTCAAAAGAGCCTCAGCATCGTTATCAAAAAGCAGCGGAGCTCATTGCTGCTTTAAATAACATAACCGATGAACAGCTTGAGAACATAAAAACAAAATCCACTGACTTTAAAAAAACAGGTAGCGATCATAATGCTGAAACTCAAGCCAGCGATGTGGTTATTAGTCAAAAAAGAAAAGTCCCCGATCTGGTCTTCCCTTCAAGAAATAAAACCGTAATAGATGAAGGCACGATTGATAACAAGAATGGTAGTTCACGTAGAAGAAATCTACTTGTTTTATTATTGATTGCATCTGCATCATGGGGAGCAATTGAAAAACAAAAAGAGCTTACCCATTTTTGGGGTTATAAGGCCTTGCCAGAAATTGTAAAAATTTTTCCTGACTTGTTTCCAAAATCATATAGCCAGTATTGGGCTGACAAAATAAAAGAAGAAGCTCCTGTAGCAATAATACCTGAAGTAAAGGCTACCCCTTCTACCACATCAATAGAAGAAGGTAATCAAGCTAACCTGGAGGGTGAAAGCGATAATCTTACGCTAACAAGTTCAGAAACAGAAACACCAAAAACGTCAGTTCAAGTAAAGGCAGAATTATCAAGAGAAGATAAAATTGCACTTTTAAAAGAAGGTTTAGATAGCACACCTAAAAATGCCTTAGAACTTGCTGCCATCTATAAAGACATGCTGTTAGTATCTAAGCAAAGTCCTGTTGCACGTGCAGGATTAAAAGAACTTCGAGAATGGTACATCAAGCAAATTGGCCTGGCCTTTGCGACAGAAGATGCACTGCTAGCCCGTCAATATATAGATATAATGAAACAAAGCTTTCCACGAGCAACTAAAAATAAACGTTTTATCCGTTTAGAAAAAAAAGTAGCTTTTCTTGAACGTATCAACAACCACATTAACAAAGCAGAAAAGTATTTTAATGCCGGGGCATTAAGCAAACCCATTAATAGAAATGCACTTGATGAAATAAATAAGGTGTTAGTTCTATCTCCTAAAAATGAAGATGCAAAAAACTTTATTAATAAGATAGTTGCCTCTTACCTTGATAAAACAACTAAATTAGAACAGCAAGGTAATATTCACAACGCCATTCTTATGGTTGAAGAAGGAATAGCAGCTTTAAACAACAATTCAACATTAATCAAAAAACGTAAGCAATTAAAAGATAAAATAAAGCATAACAAGAATATTGCTTCATTATTTAAGCAAGCTAAAAAATACCAGGCAGCTAACCAGCTTATTAAACCGATAGCCTATAACGCCTATAACATTTATCAGGAAATACTTAAAAAAGAAAATGGTAATTTACAGGCAAAAGCAGAGTTACGAAGCATTCATCAACAACTTGCAAAAAACATTACTCTGTCTATTCAAAAAGGAAAGTTAGAAAACGCAAAAAACTATTTACAGGGTGCCATTCAACGATATGGAAAATCTTCTTTATTAGCCAGTGTGCAGTTAAAACTTGATGATGCTTTAGAAGAAATTGCTCCAAAAATTGAAACGATTAAATTAAGCGCTTATCCTGTAACAAAGCTCTTTAGTGGTTCATCTAATTTAGGCCTGGACAATACTCCGACATTAAAACTTAAACATACTCTGTATGTTGGTATAAATTTTATAAATTTTGATCCGACTACAACATGGCTTGAGGCAACGGTATTTGATAGCACTAAAAAAATTAAGCTTGCACAAAAACCTGTGGTAATAAGCAGCCAGTTTGGTGAGCATTTTTTTGAGATTAATGTGCCAACACGTGGATTTACCAACAGCTTTTATAAGATTGAATTGAAACTTAAAAATAAGGTTTTAATCTCTAAATTATTTTTAGTTCGTAATTAATAAAAAGAAATTAAACACATAAGATCAAAAAAGCCCGTACTTATAAAAGTACAGGCTTTTTTAGTGATAAAAATTTAACTAATTTCTGAAAAATAATTATACGCGGTAGTTTGGTGCTTCTTTAGTAATCGTCACATCATGAACATGACTTTCGGCCATACCTGCATTTGTCACACGTACAAACTCAGGTTTAGTTCGCATATCTTCAATCGTCGCACAGCCTGTGTACCCCATACTCGAACGAATACCACCTAATAGTTGATTAATTACTGGAGACATTGAGCCTTTGAATGGCACACGACCTTCAATACCTTCAGGAACCAGTTTATCGGCTTCACTGCCTTCCTGGAAATAACGATCACTTGAACCATGACGTGTGGTCATAGCTCCTAACGATCCCATACCACGGTAAGATTTATAAGAACGTCCCTGATAAAGTTCTACCTCACCAGGCGACTCTTCAGTACCCGCAAACATTGAACCAATCATAATCGCATGTGCACCCGCAACCAGAGCCTTTGCAATATCACCAGAATAACGAATACCGCCATCGGCAATAACAGGGATACCTGTGCCTTCAAGTGCTTCAACAGCATTCGATACTGCTGTAATTTGAGGTACACCCACACCAGATACAATACGTGTGGTACAAATTGAGCCTGGACCAATACCTACTTTTACACCATCTGCGCCCGCTTCTGCTAACGCTTTAGCCGCAGCTGCTGTTGCAATATTGCCACCAATAACTTGTACTTGTGGGAAATTTTTCTTCACCCAGGCAACGCGGTCAAGCACACCTTGAGAGTGTCCATGAGCAGTATCAACAATAATAACGTCAACACCGGCTTCAGCCAATGCCGCCACACGTTCTTCTGTACCCGCACCAACACCCACTGCAGCGCCAACTCGTAATCGACCTTGATCATCCTTACAAGCATTCGGGTACTCTGAAGCCTTTTGAATATCTTTTACGGTAACAAGACCTTTTAGATGAAAATTATCATCAACAACAAGGACTTTTTCGATTCTATTTTCGTGCAATAAGGTCAGGATTTCCTTTTTTTCAGCGCCTTCCTTAACCGTCACCAAATGCTCTTTTTGCGTCATAATACTCGACACAGGGTTATCAAATTGGGTCTCAAAACGTAAATCACGGCTAGTTACTATGCCCACTAGCTCATCACCGCTGACGACAGGTACTCCAGAAATATTTTCTGCGTAAGTTAGTTCAATAACATCACGAATACTGGTTTCAGGCGTTACCGTTAAAGGATCCTTGATAACGCCACTTTCATACTTTTTTACCTGGCGAACGTGCTCAGCCTGGCTTTTATAGTCCATATTCTTATGAATAATGCCAATACCACCTTCCTGAGCCATTGCAATCGCTAAACGAGCTTCTGTTACCGTATCCATTGCAGCGGATATTAGAGGGATATTAAGTTCAATATCCTTAGTCAGTCGTGTTTTTAACTGCACCTCTTTTGGTAAAATCTTGGAATGGGCAGGTAAAAGTAAAACGTCATCAAAAGTGAGGGCTTCTTGAGCAATTCGTAGCATAATCAGAGGCTTCCAATGTGGTTTGAGAAGTGGCGTAAAACGCCGAATTATAAAGATTTTTTAGAATTTGGTAAATGCTTACTAATCTTTATCATCTACAATTTTTCAGATTTTTTGAACAATACAGATAGCAAAATGAATTGCAATTCGCATATATCAATTTTTATCGCTCTATAGAGTTGCCAATGCAAATTACAATACGCATAATGGAAGCAGGTCGCGGGAATATACCCAATAATAATTGACCACCTAACTTCATAATGAACTGCTTATATGCAGGCATAGATGTCGTATTTAATTTAAATTCCTTTTGGAGGATCAACATGAAAACAATTATTAAGCTTGCAGCAGCTAGTGTTATAGCGCTGTCTTTAGTTGCTTGCCAATCTGCACCAACTAAATCATTAAATGACGCTAATATGGCTCTAAAATCTGCTAAAAAAGCAAATGGTGTAGCTAAAAAGATGTATGTTGAATGGCGTGATACTGGCAAACTTTTGAAAAAAGCTCGTAAAGCAAAAGGTAAAGGTGATTTTGATACAGCAGTTAAATTGGCTAATAAAGCTGAAACACAAGCTAAAAATGCAGTTGCTCAAGCCAAGTCACAAAGAAATGTTAAGCCTCGCCTCTAATTTGTATATGTAGGGAAACAGGTTTCATAAAAAAGCCGGGGATGAATATCCCGGCTTTTTTTTGTCTAAATTTTATCAAATCGATTCAGTAATTTTACACTTTGCTTTATTAGTCAACTCTGAATAAGATGATTAAGATGAATGATGCTCCTACTAATATCTCGAACAATCGTGACATTTATACTGTTTCGCGCTTAAATCGAGAAGTCCGAACGGTTTTAGAAACAGGCTTCCCCTTACTCTGGATTGAAGCTGAACTCTCAAATTTTGCACGCCCCGCTTCCGGGCATTGGTACTTTTCATTGAAAGATGAAGCGGCGCAAGTTAAATGTGCCATGTTTAGAAATCGCAATCAGTTAGTCAAAGTTCTTCCTGAGAATGGTAAGCAAGTACTAGTAAGAGCACGAATTGGACTTTATGAACCTCGTGGTGATTTCCAGATTATCATCGAGCACATGGAAGAAGCCGGAGATGGAGCTCTTAGAAGACAGTTTGATTTATTAAAAAATAAACTTGCGAATGAAGGTTTATTTGATAGTTCGCACAAAAAACCAATTCCTCAACATGTAACACGTGTGGGTATTATCACTTCATCGAGTGGTGCAGCCGTTCACGATATTCTCACAACCCTGCATCGTCGTTTCCCAATGCAAAAAACGATTATCTATCCCGTGCCCGTACAAGGTAAAGGCGCGAGTAATAAAATTGCCGCTGCCATTGCAAAAGCAAATAAGCGAAAAGAAACGGATGTTCTTATTATCGCTCGCGGTGGTGGTACATTAGAAGACCTATGGGAATTTAATGAAGAAGTTGTGGCACGAGCAATATACAACTCTGTTATTCCTGTTGTAACAGGCATAGGCCATGAAGTTGATTTTACTATTGCAGATTTCGTTGCTGATCAACGCGCAGCAACACCTACTGCTGCCGCTGAACTCATTAGTCCCGATCGTTATCAACAGCTACAAAAATTAACATCTATTGAATCACGCTTTGTTTACTTGATGCAGCGGAGTTTGCAACAAAAGCAACAAAAAATTGACTGGTTAAATAAACGAATTAGACATCCTAAAGATCAACTCCGCATTTTAAAAACCAGACTACATGAGTTGAATCAACGTAATATTCTTAGTATAAAAAACACTCTGACAAAATCACATGCACAAACTGATTTATTAGAAGCAAGAATGCAACAATATGCCCCCAATCAGCGAGTTAAGCAATTTCGAATACAATTTGAAAATATCAACTCTCGATTTCAACGAGCAACAAAATTATTAATAAGTGAGAAGACAAAAAGACTTCAACACCTTGTTCATACACTGGATGCATTAAGCCCATTACATACCTTAAAACGTGGTTATGCCATTGTTAAAGATAAAGATGGCAATATTATTAGACATATTGGCGATGTTAATAAAAATCAAATCATAAAAACTGAACTTGCAAAAGGTCATATTTATTCAACCATCACGGAAATTAATGATGATTAAAAATTTACTACTTATTTCATTCTTTACATTAATGACACTTAAATTTGCTACAGCGGAGGTATTTCCTACGGCATCACCCGTACCAGGCGGTATTGCAATCATTAAACTGGATCCTGATTTTAATAATCAATCTAAAGTGTATTTTTGGAAAAAAAGGATTTTAACACGAAAAGTGAATAACACATGGCAAGCTCTGGTCGGTCTTCCTCTTAAAATAAAAGCAGGTGTTCATAAAATTAAAGTTATAAATGCGCAGGGAAAGAAAAAGTTTCAGGAGTTCTCCGTGTATAACAAAGATTATGAAACAAGACATATAACAATAAAAAATAAACGCATGGTTTCACCCACTAAAAAAGATATTGAACGTCACTACAAAGAAAAGCCTTTGATTGTTGCTGCATTAAAAACATGGACAGAAAATTATAATATACAAACAAATTTCATACATCCGGTGGATGGTCGCTTTAGTAGTATTTTTGGTTTAAAACGAATTTATAACAATCAAAAGAGAATACGACGTCATACCGGACTCGATATAGCAGCCCCTACCGGCACAGCAATTATTTCCCCTGCAAAAGGTAAAGTAATACGTACAGGTTCTTATTTTTTTACAGGTAATACTGTCTTTATTGATCATGGCCAAGGCTTAATCAGTATGTATTGCCATTTAAATAAGACACATGTCAAAGCGGGACAAGAGCTAACACAGGGACAAAATATTGGTACCGTTGGTATGACAGGTCGTGTAAGTGGACCACATCTACATTGGGTTGTTAGCTTAAATAATACAAAAGTCGATCCAAAACTTTTTATCACTAAAAACAATGCTGAAAAATAATCGCCAACTTCCGGAATGGGTCAAATGGAAAGCACAAGATAAAGATGGTGCCTGGTGGGGTTACAGTGTTGAACCCCTTGAGTTTAGTGATGGTTGGTATGAAAATGAAGTGGGTTTACGCATTAAGATAAAACAATCCGACAAAAATCCCGATTGGAAAAATTCATTAACAAAAGTAATAATAAAATAATACTTTATGGACACTCTTTTTTTCTTAACATCAAAACTCGTCTGGCTACTTATTTCTCCTGATAGCTTATTATTAATACTTATTCTTAGTACTCTTGTTTTTCTTTATCTTGGTAAACAAAAATTTGCTAAAACCCTGCTCACTATAACAAGTAGCTTACTTGTTTTTATTGCATTTTTACCGATAGGAGAATGGTTGCTATATCCATTAGAATCCCGTTTTCAGACTAATCCTGCTTTAGAAAAAAACATTAATGGGATTATCGTACTCAGTGGTTCTGAAGATGCTCTGCTTTCCAAAGCATGGGGACAAGTAGAGATAGGAAGTTCAGTAGAACGAGATTTAGCCTTCATGGCTTTAGCTCGACAATATCCTAAAGCTAAACTCATCTTTACTGGTGGCACAGGAAGTTTAAAACATCAGGAATACAAAGCGGCTGATGTCGCAAAAAAACTATTTGAGCAACAAGGGTTGGATATCACACGAATAACTTTTGAACGTGAATCACGCAATACATATGAAAATGTAATTTATAGTAAAAAAAATATTAAGCCTGTAGCAAATGAAAAATGGATTTTAATTACCACCAGTTGGCATATGCCGCGTTCTATTGGTATATTTTGTAAAGCCGACTGGCCAATGATCCCCTACCCAGTCGATCACCAGACTAATAAAGATAACCTTTTCAGGATCGATTTTAATTTGTTGGAAAATATGCGCACTTTAAAAACGGCGCAAAAAGAATGGTTGGGATTATTTGCTTATTACCTCAGCGGCAAAACAACCGCTTTCTTACCCAATAAATGTTGAACAAAAGATTATGGCCACAAAGGGCACGAAGAACACCAAGAAAGGCCAATTCAAAAATCCCAGAGACACGCGCTTACAGGGAGAAACATTAAATCTCCCCATATTCTATGTTTTTTGGATTTCCTTGGTGTTCTTCGTGTCCTTTGTGGCTAAAGATCTATTTAACGTGCTTCATCATACGACGTCTCTTAGCCTGCTGACGCCGAGTAAGATTATTCTTGTTCTTTCTATCTTTAAACGGATTATCGCCTGTTTTAAATTCAATTCTGATCGGAGTGCCATGCAGATTTAAACGTTTCAGGAATGCATTAAACAAATAACGTCTATAACTTGCAGGAACATCATCCGTTTTATTGCCATGAATAACAATAATTGGTGGGTTTTTTCCACCCTGGTGCGCATAACGAAGTTTAATTCGATGACCATGAACGATAGGCGGTTGATGTTGTTGTACCAGGTATTCCAGCAACTTGGTAAGTTTTGGCGTTGAGAACTCTGCCATTGCAGAAGCATAGGCTGTTTGAACATAACCAAACAAATCACCCACGCCCGTTCCATGTAATGCAGAGATATATTTTTTCTTGGCAAAACTTAAGAAAGGCAATTTGTAATCAAGTTCAGTTTTTATTTTATCTTTTTGTTCTTCATCAAGCCCATCCCACTTATTGATGGAGATAACGAGGGCACGACCTGCATCCATAATGTAACCCAATAAAGTTACATCTTGTTCACTAATGGTATCTTGTGCATCCAACACCATAATAACGACATTAGCATCCTGAATAGCTTGTAATGCCTTAATAACACTGTATTTCTCAGTAATTTCTTTAACTTTACCGCGACGTCTTACGCCAGCGGTATCAATAATAGTGTATTGCTGACCATCACGTTTAAAAGGAAGGTAGATGCTGTCGCGTGTTGTACCCGGCATATCATATGCGACAACCCGTTCTTCACCAAGAATGCGATTAACCAATGTTGACTTGCCAACATTAGGTCGGCCGACAATGGCTATCTTGATTCCTGCAGCCGCACCCAATTCATCTTCAGATTCAGGAAGATCAGCTAGAGCAGATTGAATAAGAGCAGTAACTCCACGACCCTGGGAAGCCGCAATCGGTTGAGGTTCACCTAAACCTAAAGCAAAGAATTCAGCAACAACAACTTCAGCATGAAAACCATCAATTTTATTTACAACAAGAATAATCGTTTTGCCGGTATTACGAAGACGTTTTGCAATCTCAGCGTCCATTGGTGTCAGCCCATCATGGGCGTCCGTCATGAATAAAATAATATTTGCTTCTTCAACAGCCAACCATGACTGCGCAGCCATCAAGCCATCTAAACCTTCGACTTCACCACTTAACCCGCCGGTATCAATAACAATATAAGGAACATCACCTAGTTTACCGTCACCGTATTTTCGATCGCGAGTCATACCAGGCTGATCAACAACCAAAGCATCGCGGCTTCGAGTCAGACGATTAAATAACGTTGACTTACCTACATTTGGACGTCCAACTAATGCAATTACCGGTTTCATGCTTGTTTAGTTCTTCTCAATTTTGAATGCTTCCAGATGACCAACTCGATCCAGTGAAAGTAAAGTTCCATTAATTAATAAGGGACGAACAAGAATGTTGTTCCATTTACTAAATAATAAATCTAATTCTTTATCTTGCTCTTCATCCTCGATCACAATATTGCTTGCATTAATACGCTTTCGAGCAACTATCTTCCCATCTTCACGCGTCATCCAGTGCAAATAACCATCGTAATCACCAACAACAATATAGTTGTCATAAGTTACTGGAGCCGTTAATTGTCGACGTAATAGCTTATTTTGACGCCACAAGGTGGAACCATTGTAACGATTTAATGCCCACACCTGCCCCATCGCATCTGTTATATAAACACGAAATGCATCAACATAAAGACCAGAATAAGATGAAAAATCTCGACTCCAGATTAGTTGACCTGAACCCATTTTGACTGCAGCAATACGTCCTTGATAACCGGCAATGTAAATCACATCATCAATAACGATAGGATCAATATCCATATCAATAACACGTTCGAGTTGATTTCTTCCTTTAGCAACAGCAATTGTTGTTTCCCACAACAATTTTCCTTGTCTTAAACTTAGCGCTGAGAGTTTTCCGCTATCTGATGCAGTAATAACAATATCATTTATAATTAATGGTGAGCTATTTCCACGTAATGTTAAGCGTGGAACTGAGCGATCATAAACCCAGGACTGATTGCCAGTTGATGCATTTAAACCATAGACTCTACCATCAATTGTTTTAACAACAAGCACTCCCTTAGCGATAGCAGGACGAGATAAAATCTCACTGCTTAATTGTGTGCGCCACAATATTTTTCCAGTTTGCTCATTTTTATTAGCTACATCTATAGCAACCACTTCACCTCTGCTATTGCCTAAGAACAACGTTCCATTCGCTAAGGTTAAGCCACCCGATGCCGGCATGTTTAAATCTGTTTCCCAGATTATTTTTCCAGTATCAACCGTAAACGCTTGAAGGTGCCCGGTATAATCAACAATATAACCGGTGTTATTCTTAAAGACGGGCTTAAGCTTTAAATAGAAGTCACTTACCCCCTGACCTGCGGTAAATTTCCACAGACGAGAAATGTTAATTTTATTATCTAATGGTGTCAGTTCAACTGGAGGCAGAACTGGTGATGGTGAACTACCACACCCCACTAAAAACAGAAAAGCTGCAGCTACAGAAATAAATCTCACTTTTCTTTAGCCTCAGTTGGTTTAACGTTGAATTTTACTTGCATTAAATCATCAAGTTTCATTTTAATAATCTCGTAACGTTGATCACCTTGAGTCAGTGTAGCTAAAGCAAGACGATAATTTTCTTTCGCTTGAACAGGAAGTTTTTTAGCTAAGTTAACATCACCGCGTAATTCATTATAAGTAGCAGAGAATCCTTCAGCCTTCACACCTTTGATTAAGGTATCAGCGGCCTCAATATTATTTTGTGACAAATATAATCGAGCTAAACGCAGTTGAGCAATATGTTGAATGCCGCTGTCATTACTGTTATCAACTACCCATTTTAATTGTGAAACCGCATTATCAACATCGTTAGCAATAACATTATCTTTAGCGATTAATAAAGCAGCTAATGCCGCATATGGTGTACTTGAATAATCTGCTTTTAATGTTTCAGTAATTTTAACTTTATCTTTATTTGAAGATAAGACATCACTATAGAGAACAGATGCCTGTTGCGCCTGATTTTGTTTGCTCTCAGTCCAGTATTTATACCCACCTAATACTAAAACACCAATAACAATCCCCGCAATCAGTGAAGTTGCGTTATCTTTCCACCATTGTTTTATCGCCTGAACTTGTTCTTCTTCAGTATTATAAACGTCCACTTTGTTACTCCAAATAATAAAATAATTTTCGTGCAATAAACTTATATCGTTTTCTTCAGGTAATCAGAAACTTTGCTAAGTTCAATAACTTCTTGTTCTTTCTTTTCTCGTAAATATTTTACCGTTACCACATTTTTTTCTAATTCATCGTCACCCAAAATAAAAGCTAAAGTTGCACCACTTTTATCGGCTTTTTTCATTTGGCTTTTTATACTTCCGATTCCACAATTTACTTGTAGTTTCAATTCCGGAACATCATTTCGCCAATTTTCTGCTAAGGGCATACCTTTTGATTGCGCATCATCGCCCACCAAAACAAGATAAACATTTAAATTGTTTTTATGTAGTACGTCTTCAGGAATATCCATCAATTCAATCAAACGCTCGATACCTAAAGCAAATCCAATAGCTGGTGTTGCTTTACCACCTAATTGTTCTACTAATCCATCAAAACGACCACCAGCACAAACAGTACCCTGCGCACCTAATTTATCGGTTACCCATTCAAATACTGTTTTACTGTAATAATCTAAGCCGCGTACTAAACGAGGATTGATCTTATAAATCACTCCAGCATCATCAAGTGTTTTACATAGCGTTTCAAAATCTTGTTTTGATTCATCGTCAAGATGATCGATTAGTTTAGGTGCACTCTCATTTAATTTTTGCATTGCTGGATTTTTACTATCCAGAATACGTAATGGATTTGTGTGCAAACGACGTTGGCTATCTTCATCTAATTCTGACTGATGCGCTTCAAAATATTTAACCAGTACTTCTTTATATTCTTGGCGTGCAGAAGAAGAACCTAAAGAATTTAACTCAAGTGTTACATCATCAGCCATACCAAGCTTTTGCCAAAAGCGGTTTGACATTAATATCAATTCCGCATCAATATCGGGGCCAGCTAAACCAAAAGTCTCAACACCAAACTGGTGGAATTGACGATAGCGCCCCTTCTGCGGACGTTCATGCCTGAACATAGGGCCGGTATACCATAATCGATGTATTTGATTATGTAATAAGCCATTTTGCATTGCTGCACGCACACAACTTGCTGTTCCTTCCGGACGAAGTGTTAAGCTGTCACCATTACGATCTTCAAAGGTATACATTTCTTTTTCGACAATATCGGTCACTTCCCCAATAGAACGTTTAAATAATGCAGTGCTTTCAACGATAGGCATTCTTATCTCTTGATAACCATAAGATTGCATTAACTGACGAAAGCTGTCTTCAATGTATTGCCAATAGGGAGTTTGCTCCGGCAATATATCGTTCATTCCGCGTATTGATTGTATTGACTTAGACACTATATTTATTCTTTTATTTGTTTTTATAATTTAACGTAATTTTAATTTCTTCAAGAGTTGTACTTCTCTTGAATCTGGAAAATAAGATTTCAATTTTAGGGCAAGGCTACCAACCTTACCTTTGTATCCTTTTTTTCGTGCAATCAGGAGTTCTAACCAGGTACTCTGTGACGAACGTTTTGCAACTTTATAGTGCTGATTCAAATATTCTGTTGCACCTTTAATATTTCCTTTATCAAACGAAATCTGAGCTAAGCCCAATAACGCAGACGGCAATCGTTTATTAAATTTCAGGGCTGTAGCAAAATATTTTTCTGCGTTTCGAATGTTGCCTTGTTTCTCGGCACATATACCCATATTTTCATAAGCCCGACCTTTTTCAGCATATAACGGATCTGCAAGGACTTTGTTAAATAATGCTAAACCTTTTTCATACGAACCGGTTCCACATAAAAATATTCCATAGTTATTTTTAACTGATGAATCTTCTTCATTAAGATCCAGTGCCTCTTTAAAATGAGCATCAGCCAGGTCATTTTGATCCAGGCGACGATATAACTCAGCAATATAATGATGAGCATCCCCATTTTCATCATCGTACTTCAGTGCTTTCTTGAGTTTAGTCATTGCCACCTTATGATCACCACGCGCTAAATAGGCCACACCCAGTTCTGTATTTGCAATAGATGCTTTTTTAGAATCAACACCTTCGCGTTCTATTTTTGAGGCACAACCTGAAATAACAAGTACAAATAATAAACCTGTTAAGTGAAACATTTTTCTCATACTGCTCTCCCCGACGAGATATCTTCTTTTTCTTGGTGATGTTGGCGACGTGCACTACGTTTTGTTTTATCCAATACTTTTCCTGCTAACTGACCACAAGCGGCGTCAATATCTTCACCACGAGTTTTTCTTGTGGTCGTAAGTAATCCACCCTTCACCACAATATTTCTGAATCGCTCTATAGCTTCTAACGAAGATGTTTTATAACCACTGTTAGGGAAAGGATTAAAAGGGATAAGATTTATTTTGCATGGAAAATCTTTTAATAACTTCACTAATTGTCGCGCATGTTCAGGCTTGTCATTCACACCATCTAACAAAACGTATTCAACTGTGACAATACGCTTTGTTTCACCTGATATGTAACGCTTACATGCAGCAAGTAGTTCCTTAATAGGATATTTCCTGTTAATTGGCACGAGTTCATTGCGCAACTCATCGTTCGGTGCATGTAACGATAATGCAAGACTGACATCACTTACTTCTTTTAAACGATCTAAAGCAGGTATGACACCTGATGTACTTAATGTCACGCGACGTTTTGACAAGCCATAAGCATTGTCTTCAAGCATAATATTGGTTGCGGCAACAACATTATCAAAATTAAGAAGCGGCTCCCCCATCCCCATTAAAACGATATTTGAAATAACACGTTCATTGCGAGGAATACATTTGAGTGCACGATTTGCAATTACAACTTGAGCAATAATTTCTGCAGTTGTTAAGTTTCGATTAAACCCCTGTTTTGCCGTTGAACAAAAACTACATTCCAAAGCACAGCCTACTTGAGAGGATATACATAACGTGCCACGAGAACCTTCTGGTATAAAAACTGTTTCAATACTGTTACCACTATCGAGACGTAGCAACCATTTAATCGTGCCATCGTCAGAGTGCTGTTCAGTAACAATTTCTGGTAACTTGATTTCAGCTTCAGCAGTTAACTTTTCTCGTAATGACTTACTAAAATTACTCATGGCATTGAAATCATCAATACCAAACTGATAAATCCATTTTAATAATTGCGCAGCACGAAAAGGCTTCTCGCCTATTTCGGAGAAATAGGTTTTGAGTCCTTGCAGATCAAAATTCAGCAAGTTCACCTTTTTAGGCATGTGCAATTTAACTTCCATTAGAATTTAATCTTGATTCCAATTAACGTAAGCGTGGGCAAATTTCATCATTTGAAAAGAAAAATGCCATTTCATCTTTTGCTGTATCTGGACCATCTGAACCATGTACCGCATTTTCATCGATAGATTCAGCAAAGTCAGCACGAATAGTTCCCGCAACCGCCTCTTTAGGATTTGTTGCACCCATTACTTCACGATTTTTTGCAATTGCATCTTCACCTTCTAAAATTTGAACCATAACTGGACCAGAAGTCATGAAAGCAACAAGCTCACCATAAAATGGACGCTCTTTGTGTACTGCATAAAATTCACCGGCTTTTTCTTCACTCAATTGCATCATTTTTGACGCGATAATTTTCAAACCTGCTTTTTCAAAACGGCTATATATTTCACCAATAACATTTTTAGCAACTGCATCAGGTTTAATAATTGAAATGGTACGTTCTAGGGGCATGTATTACTCCGGTAAATTCGATCTTTTAGCTTTTCAAAATAGCATAAACCCGCGGAAATACGCGGGTTTACGTCTCAAAATCTGAGGGGGGTAATTTTATCTTCTGGCGAAGTTTCAAGCAATCAAAACTACGTTATTTTTGGGGATATTCGCTGTAAAAAGCCTGAAAGTCAGGCTTTTTCGTTTTCTAGTCTTTTTCAGCTATTTCTAATCTTTTTCATCGATCCAGGCCAACTGAATGGCCTCAAGGATTTTCTCACCTGATTTTTGTGGATCATCGTCAAAATTTTCCAGTTTACAGATCCATTCATGCAAATCAGTAAATCGAACCCACTGAGGATCCACATCAGGGTGAGCTTCATCCAGCTCAATCGCAATATCTAAACTATCTGTCCACTTTAGAGACATAATAATACCTCCTAATTAGTGATTTTCAGACACCATATTGATGGTATATTTTGGTATTTCTATCACCAGGTCTTTATCACCAACCTGAGCCTGACAACTCAAGCGTGAATCTGGCTCCAGACCCCAGGCTTTATCGAGTAAATCATCTTCTAATTCTGTTGATTCTTCGAGTTCATCAAACCCTTCACGTATATAAACATGACATGTTGTGCACGCGCAGGACTTTTCACATGAGTGTTCAATATGAATATCATTATCAAGCATTGCATCGCATATCGTCACACCAGGCTCAACTTCAAGTACAGCTCCATCCGGGCAAAGTTCTTCATGGGGGAGAAAAATTAATTTAGTCATCGTTGTAGTCTTTCGTTATTTAATTAAAATTCGTTAACATTATGCCCAGCTAAGGCTTTTTTGATATTGCCATCCATACGACGGGCAACAAATTCTGTTGCTGCGTTATCGAGTTCAGCTATTGCATCTTTAATGTCACGCAACTCATTACCTTTACTGAGCTCTAGTAATTTTTTTGCAGCTAAATCAATTGGTTTACGTTCTTCGGCATTTAGCAAACCACCATCGTCTGCCAAAGCAGATTCTAAAGCTTCTAAAACACGCTCTGCTTCCACTTGTTGCTCACGTAACATACGTGCTGCTACATCATCCTCAGCATGTTCAATCGAATCACGTAACATGGTTTCGATTTCAGTATCGGTTAAACCATACGATGGTTTTACTTCAATGCCACTTTCGACTCCTGTCGTTTCTTCACGCGCAGAAATGGATAACAAGCCATCTGCATCAACCTGAAAAGTAACCCGAATACGTGCAGCACCTGCTACCATTGCCGGAATTTCATGTAAGGTAAAGCGGCCAAGTGAACGACAGTCACTCACTAATTCTCGTTCACCTTGTAAAGCATGAATCGACATCGCGGTTTGACCATCTTTAAATGTCGTAAAATCCTGAGCACGTGCAACAGGAATAGTGGTGTTACGAGAAATAACCTTCTCTACCAAGCCACCCATTGTTTCAAGGCCAAGTGATAAAGGGATAACATCGAGCAATAATAAATCATCATCGGGTTTATTGCCCACTAAAATATCAGCCTGAATGGCTGCACCCATGGCAACAACAGTATCCGGATTAATATCTGTTAAGGGTTCTTGCTCAAAAAACGTCCCTACTTTCTCACGCACTTCAGGCACTCGCGTTGAACCACCTACCATGACAACCGATTGTACTTCAGCTGCGTCAACGCCAGCATCACGTAACGCACGTCGACAAGGTAATAACGTTTTTTGAATTAAAGGCGTAACAAGTTCAATAAATTTTTCGAGTGTTAATGAACCACTCCAGTTTGAACCATCATCCAGTTCGATATTTAACTTAGCAATATCAGAGCTTGATAATATTTCTTTTGCAGCACAGGCATCACGCATCAACCTGCGCATTTGATGATGGCTGGTATCATCCTGAATATTTGCCTCTTGCATAATCCATTTGGCAATAGCATAGTCAAAATCATCACCACCCAGAGCAGTATCACCTGCTGTGGCCATTACTTCAAAAACGCCTTTATTTAAGCGTAAAATAGAAATATCAAAGGTTCCACCACCAAGATCATAAACAGCAATAATACCTTCCGCTTTTTTATCTAATCCATAAGCAACAGCTGCAGCGGTAGGCTCATTTAATAAACGCAAAACATTAAGCCCTGCTAACTTACCTGCATCTTTAGTCGCTTGACGTTGAGCATCATCAAAATAAGCTGGAACTGTAATAACGACACCGGTTAAGCTATCACCTAACGATTTTTCGGCACGGCCTTTTAGTGATTTTAAAATCTCTGCTGAAACTTCTACCGGACTGACATCACCAGTAACTGTATGAATACGAGGCACTGCTGAATCTGCATCAACAAATTCATAAGGACGACGTCCACCTAATTCTTTAATGTCATTCAGACCTCGTCCCATATAACGTTTTACGGAACTGATCGTATTTAATGGATCTTCTGCAGCAGCCGACTTGGCTGCTGCACCTACAATAATTTTATTTTCTAAATAACGCACAACAGAAGGTAATGTATGTTCACCTTGAGCATCCGCAAGTGTTTCAGCTAAACCACTTTTAACTGAAGCAATTAAAGAATTTGTAGTACCGAGATCAATCCCCGCAGCCAAACGATGTTCGTGTGGATTAGTTGATTCTCCAGGTTCGCTTATTTGTAATAGAGCCATATTAATTAGTCGTTAGTCGTTAGTCATTAGTAAAAAAAACTACGTCATTCCGGCGTGCTTTTAGCCGGAATCCAGAACTCAAAGCACTAGATTCCGGCTCGCACGTTGTTTGGCCGGAATGACGAGCGTACTTAATATTATAAAGAATCAAGAAAATTTTCTTCCTGATATTCCGCTTCCTGCTGCAATTTATTTAAAAACTGCATTTTATGTACAAGTTGTTTAACGTTACTTTTTTGTGCTTCGTCTAACTGCCCGGATATTAATTGTTCACGTATCTTATCAAGTACACTTGTAATACGTTTTTTAATATCCACCATAATTTTATTTAAACTAGCCAAAGGATCATCTGTTTTATTGAGTTCACCCAACGCTTCACGCAATTCAATTTGTTCCATTAAAAAAGCAGGATCAAGCGCCATATCATTTTCATCATCAAATGAAACCGACTGCAATTCCAGCATGTAGCGTGCACGCTTTTGCGGTGACTTTAATATTTGATAGGCATCATTAATTGCCGCTGCCATTTCTACAGACAAACGTCGTTCATAATCAGAAGCCGTTGCAAATTTATCCGGGTGTGCTGCGCTTTGTAAGTCACGATAGCGCTGACTCAAATCTTGCAGATCAAGTTCAAAGGAAACAGGCAGTTCAAATAACTCAAAGTGAGTTTGTGTTTGCGCCATGATAGATTAAAGAGTTATACGGTAAAGCTTTCGCCACAACCGCACGAATCTTTTACATTTGGATTATTAAACTGGAAGCCCTCATTAAGACCTTCCTTACCATAATCAAGCTCAGTACCATCAATATAAAGCAGACTTTTTGCATCAACAATGATTTTTACACCTTGTGACTCAAAAACCTTGTCGTCTTCAGCTACTTCATCGATAAACTCAAGAACATAAGCCATTCCAGAACAACCGCTGGTCTTAATACCTAAACGTAGGCCAATACCTTTTCCTCGATTATCAAGAAAGGCTTGAACTCGCTCAGCTGCTGCTTCAGTTAAAGTGATGGCCATGAAAATATATCCTAAAATTATTTCAATTTTTAGGGTGGGGATTTTAAATGCCCCCTCACCCTAGCCCTCTCCCAGAGGGAGAGGGAACTTTATCTCAGTTGAAACTTGAGGGATAACGAGAAGCTAGAGTACAAGGCAAAACCTGATGAAAAAGCAGAGCTTACATTAAGTAAGTGAGCATTTTGAAGAGGTTTTCGTAGTGCCCCCCTCATACGTTAAATCGAGGGTGAACGCCGTAATCTAGCTTCTCGTGATTCCTCACTTCTTACTTTTGTAGTCGTCGATAGCCGCTTTAATAGCATCTTCTGCTAGTACTGAACAATGAATTTTTACTGGTGGTAATTCTAATTCATT